>NZ_JBLRVZ010000021.1:46723-223897 GCF_048159505.1 Streptomyces sp. T028 | reverse complement strand
CTGAGCGTGATCGGTTGTTGGGTGAGTGGAATGCGACGGCTGGTGGGGTGCCGGTGGGTGTGTTGCCGGTGTGGTTCGGGGAGCGGGTGGGTGTTTCTCCGGGTGCGGTGGCTGTGGTGTGCGGTGGTGTGTCGTTGTCGTATGCGGAGTTGTGGTCGCGTGCGGTGGGTGTGGCGAATGTGCTGAGTGGTCTGGGTGTGGGTCGTGGTTCGGTGGTGGCGTTGGCGGTGCCGCGTTCGGTGGATGCGGTGGTGGCGATGCTGGGTGTGGGTCTTGCGGGTGGGGCGTTCCTGCCGGTGGACCTGGACTTTCCTGCCGACCGGATCGGTTACGTCCTGGCGGACGCGGCGCCGGCGGTGGTGCTGTCGACGCGCGGGGCTGTGGAACGGCTGCCGGAAGGCGTGGACGCTCCGGTCGTCCTCCTGGACGAGGTAGGCGCCGCTTCCGAGCTGTCGGTCGAGCGGACGATCTCGCCTGATGATGCGGCGTATGTGCTGTACACGTCGGGTTCGACGGGTCGGCCCAAGGGTGTGGTGGTGCCGCATGGGGCGTTGCGGAATTTCTTGTGGTCGATGGGTGGGCAGGTGGGGTTGGCCGCGGGGGAGCGGTGGCTGGCGGTGACGACGTTCGGGTTCGACATTTCGTTGTTGGAGGTGTTCCTGCCGCTGGTGTCGGGTGGGGTGGTGGTGGTTGCGGATCGTGATGTGGTGCGGGATCCGGTGGAGTTGGGGCGGTTGGTGCGTGCTGAGGGTGTGTCGGTGATGCAGGCGACGCCTGGTTTGTGGCGTGCGCTGGTGGAGGCTGATGCGGGGGTGGTGGAGGGTCTGCGGATCCTGGTGGGGGGTGAGGCGTTGGACGGTGGTCTGGCGTCGGTGCTGGCGGGTGCGGGTGGGTCGGTGTGGAACATGTACGGGCCGACGGAGACGACGATCTGGTCGACGAGTGCGCTGTTGGCGGGTGACGGGCGGGTGCCGATCGGTGTTCCGGTCGCGAATACGCGGGTGTATGTGCTGGACGGGCGGCTGCGGCTGGTTGCGCCGGGGGTTGCGGGTGAGTTGTACATCGCGGGTGAGGGCGTGGCGCGGGGTTATCTGGGCCGGCCGGGGCTGACGGCGGAGCGGTTCGTGGCGGATCCGTTCGGTGTGGATGGCTCCCGGATGTATCGCACGGGTGATGTGGTGCGGTGGGCGGGCGCGGGTGTGTTGGAGTTCGTGGGGCGTGTCGATGACCAGGTGAAGGTGCGTGGTTACCGGGTCGAGCTGGGTGAGGTGGAGTCCGCGCTGGCTTCGGCGGCCGGTGTGGCGGGTGCGGTGGCGGTGGTGCGGGAGGACTCGCCTGGTGATCGTCGTCTGGTGGGTTATGTGGTGCCGGTGGAGGGGGTGTTGCCGGATGTCCGGGCGATCCGTCGTCATGTGGCGGCCGTGTTGCCGGAGTACATGGTTCCGTCCGTTGTCGTGGTGCTGGAGTCGGTGCCGTTGACGCCGAACGGGAAGACGGACCGTAAGGCGCTGCCCGTGCCGGTGGTGGTGGAGGGGGTGCGTCGTGCGGCGCGGACGGCGCGGGAGGACCTGCTGTGTGGTCTGTTCGCGGAGGTTCTGGGTGTCGGCCGGGTCGGTGTCGACGACGGTTTCTTCGAGCTGGGGGGCCATTCGCTGCTGGCGACGCGTCTGGTGTCGCGGGTGCGGTCGGTGCTGGGTGTCGAGCTGCCGATCCGGGCGCTGTTCGAGACGCCGACGGTGGCGGGTCTGGCCCGGCGTCTCGACGGTGGCCCCTCGGCGCGTATGCCGCTGGTGCCGCGGGAACGGCCGGCGGAGATCCCGCTCTCCTTCGCCCAGCGCCGCCTGTGGGCCCTGAGCCGACTGGGCGCCACGGCCGGTACGTACAACATCCCGCTCGTCAGCAGGCTCAGCGGTCCGCTGGACGTGGCCGCGCTGGAGGCGGCGCTCGCCGACGTGGTGTCCCGCCACGAGAGCCTGCGCACGGTCTTCCCCGCCCCGGACGGCAACCCTCGCCAGGTCGTCCTCGAACCCGCCGAGGCACGTCCCTACCTGCACGTCGTCCACGTGACGCAGGACGGTGTCGACGACGCGGTCACCGCGGCGCGGCGCACCGACTTCGCGCTGGACACGGACCTGCCCCTGCGTGCCCGACTGCTGGTCCTGGGTCCGGACGAGCACGTCCTCGTTCTCGTCCTGCACCACATCGCGGGAGACGCCTCGTCGATGCGGCCGTTGGTCCGTGACCTCGCGAACGCCTACGCGGCTCGCTGCGAGGGCGCGGAGCCGCAGTGGGCGCCGCTGCCGGTGCAGTACGCCGACTACGCGCTGTGGCAGCGTGAGCTGCTGGGCGACGAGGACGACCCGGACAGCGAGATCTCGCGGCAGCTCGCCCACTGGACGCAGGCCCTCGCCGGCCTGCCCGAGGAACTGACCCTGCCCACCGACCGACCGCGGCCGGAGGAGGCCGGTCACGAGGGCGGTCTGGTGCCGGTCGAGCTGGACCCCGAGCTGCACGCGGGCCTGCTGGACCTCGCGCGCTCCAGCAGGACCACGGTCTTCATGGTTCTGCAGGCGGCGCTGGCCACCCTGCTGACCCGGCTCGGTTCCGGCACCGACATCCCGATCGGCACACCGGTGGCCGGGCGGGGTGACGAGGCGCTCGACGACCTGGTCGGCTGCTTCGTCAACACGCTGGTGCTGCGCACCGATACGTCCGGGGACCCCACGTTCCGTGAGCTGCTGGCGCGGGTCCGGGAGACCGACCTGGCCGCCTACGCCCACCAGGACGTGCCCTTCGAGCGTGTCGTGGACGCGGTGAGCCCGCGCAGGTCGGCCGCCTACCATCCGCTCTTCCAGATCATGCTGTCCCTCGACAACGTCAACCGGGCCGACGTGACTCTCGCCGGGCTGGCCGGCGGGGAGGCGGGCGAGCCCGCGGGCGACGGTTCGGGGCGCGCCAAGTTCGACTTCTCGGTGCGGCTTTCCGAGCGCTTCTCCTCCGAGGGAGCTCCGGCGGGTCTCAGCGGAACCGCCGCCTTCGCCACGGATCTGTTCGACCGGGTGACGGTGGAGTCGATGGTGGGGCGGTTGGTGGCGGTGCTGCGGGCTGTGGTGGCGGATGCGGACCGGCGGGTGGAGGATCTGGAGATCCTGGCGCCGGGTGAGCGTGAGCAGTTGCTGTTCGGGTGGAACGAGACGGCTCGGGAGCTTCCGGGGCTGTTGGTGCCGGGGATGTTCGAGGCGCAGGTGGCGCGTACGCCGGATGCTCCGGCGGTGTCCGGTGGCGATGTGGTGCTGTCGTACCGGGAGTTGAACGAGCGGGTGAACCGGCTGGCCCGGCTGCTGGTGGGTCGGGGGGCCGGTCCGGAGTCCATCGTGGCGATCGCGGTGCCGCGTTCCCCGGAGATGGTGGTCGCGGTCCTCGCGGTGCTGAAGTCCGGTGCCGCGTATCTGCCGGTCGACACGGAGTACCCCGCCGACCGCATCGCCCACATGTTCGAAGATGCCGGTCCGGGGCTCGTGGTGACGACCCGCGCGGCCGAGGCGAGCATCCCCGGCTCGGTGACTGCGGACCGGGTCGTCCTGGACGCTCCCGCGACGGCGGCCGATCTGGCCGCAGTGTCGGCCGCCGACCTGACCGACGCGGACCGCACGGGCCCGCTGACGCACCGCACTCCCGCGTACGTCATCTACACCTCCGGCTCGACCGGCCGCCCCAAGGGCGTGGTGGTCGAGCACGCCGGCCTCCCAAACCTGGTGCTGGCCAGGATCGGACCGTACGCGATGGGTCCGGGCAGCCGGGCGCTCCAGTTCGCCTCTCTCAGCTTCGACGCCGCGATGTCCGAGATCTGCACCCCGCTGTCCGCCGGTGCGTGCCTGGTCCTCGGCCCGGCCGACATGCTGCTCCAGGTCGCCGAACTGCCTGAGCTGCTGCGCGAGCGCGGGGTGACGCACGCGACGTTGCCGCCCGCGGTGCTGGCCCAGCTGCCGCCGGGCAGCCTGCGCACGATACGCACCCTGGTGACGGCCGGAGAGGCGGCCCCGGCCGGTCTGGTCGCCAAGTGGGCCGGGGGGCGCCGGATGTTCAACGCCTACGGCCCCACCGAGACCACGGTGTCCTGCACCATGGCGGGCCCGCTGGCGGCCGAGGCGGGCGTGCCCCCTATCGGTGGCCCGCTGCCCAACATGCGCGTCTATGTGCTGGACGACCGGCTGCGGCCGGTCCCGGTCGGCGTCCCGGGCGAGCTGTACGTCGGCGGCATCGGCGTGGCCCGCGGCTACCTCGGCAGGCACGGCCTGACCGCCGAGCGGTTCGTCGCCGACCCCTTCGGGCCCGCCGGTTCCCGCATGTACCGCACGGGCGACGTGGTCAGCCGCCTCCGGGACGGCCGGTTGCGGTTCGTCGGCCGAGCGGACGGACAGGTGAAGCTGCGCGGGTTCCGTATCGAACTCGGCGAGGTCGAGGCGGCCCTGACCGCCGCACCCGGTGTCGGCCACGCGGTGGCGACCGTGCGCGAGGACCGCCCCGGCGTACGGCAGCTCGCGGGCTACCTGGTGCCCGCGGCCGCGGCCGACACGGAGCTGGATCTCGCCGCCGTGCGGACGCACCTGCGCTCCGCACTGCCGGCGCACATGCTGCCGTCGGTGCTCATGGAGCTCGAGCGCATTCCGCTGACCGTCAACGGCAAGGTCGACAAGGCCGCGCTGCCCGCGCCGAAGCAACAGAAGCAACAGAAGCAACAGAAGCTGCAGGAGAGCGCACCGGCGGCCCGCCCGGCGACCGCCGTCCCGTCCGTCGAGGAGGATCCGCAGGCGCTGCTGTGCCGGATCGTGGCCGAGGTGCTGGGCCTCGCCGAGGTCGCCGCCGACGACAACTTCTTCGGTCTGGGCGGTGACAGCATCAACGCGATCCAGGTGGCGAGCCGTGCCCGGCAGGCCGGGCTCGTCCTCGCCCCCCGGGACATCTTCCGGGACCAGACCGTCGCGGGCCTGGTTTCCGCGATCCGTCCGGTGCCGGCCGCAGGCACCGCAGGCATTGCCGCAGCCGACGGCGTGGGAGCCGTGCCCGGCACCCCCGTGGTGCGCTGGCTCCATCAGCTGGGCGGCCCGTTCGAGGGCCTCAACCAGTCGGTGCTGCTTCGGGTTCCCGGCGGTCTCGGCGGGCCGGCGCTGACGCGCGCCGTCCAGTCCGTGCTCGACCACCACGACGTGCTGCGGGCTCGGCTGACCGGCACCCAGCCGGGGCTGCCGTGGAACCTGGAGACGACCGCCCGCGGGAGCGTGGCCGCGGCCGAACGCGTCACGCGGGTGGAGCTGCCGGCCGACGCCGACGTGGCCGCCACGGTGGCGGAACACGGCGAGGCGGCCAGGCGCCGCTTGGACCCGCGCAACGGCGTGATGCTCCAGGTCGTGTGGTTCGACGCGGGACCGGACGCGCAGGGCCTGCTGCTGGTCCTGTTGCACCACCTCGTGGTGGACAGTGTGTCCTGGCGGATCCTGCTGCCCGACCTCGTCTCGGCCTGGCAGTCGGCCCGTGACGGCCGCGAGCCGACGCCGGCGCCCGTCGGCACCTCGTTCCGCCGCTGGGCCCAGGCACTCGTCATGGAGGCCCAGAACCCGGACCGCATTGCCGAACTCCCGCTCTGGCGAGCACAGACGCAGCAGGCCGACCCGCTGCTCGGCGCCCGTCGGCTCGATCCCGCGGTCGACACCCGGGAGACGGCGCAACACCTGACGGCAGCGCTCCCGGCGGACCTGACCTCGGCCCTGCTGACCGCTGTCCCGGCGCGACACCACGCGCAGATCAACGAGGTGCTGCTCACCGGGCTGGCGCTCGCCGTCGCCCGGTGGCGCGAGCGCCGGGCCCAGGACGCCTCGCACGCGCTCCTCGTGGACCTGGAGGGCCACGGCCGTGAGGAGCTCGACGACAGCATCGACCTGTCCCGGACCCTGGGCTGGTTCACCAGCCGCTTCCCGGTCCGGCTCGACCCGGGCCGAGTCGACCTGGACGACGCGTTCGCCGGTGGCCCAGCGACCGTCACCGCCCTCGGCCGGATCAAGGAGCAGCTGCGGGCTCTGCCCGACAACGGACTGGGCTACGGCCTGCTGCGACACCTCAACGCCGACACGGCCGCGGTCCTGGCGGGCGCGGCCGCCCCGCAGATCGGCTTCAACTATCTGGGGCGGGTCGGCGCGGGGGCCGCGGAACTCGGCGACGGCGGATCACCCTCTGGTTGGTCGAGCGCGTCCGACCTGAGGATCCCGCTGCTTCCCGCCGACCCCGGGATGCCCTTCGGGCACTCCCTGGAGATGAACGCGGTCACCAGGGAGCAGGCCGACGGCCCGAGCCTGAACGTGACGTACTCCTGGCCGGCGGGTCTCTTCGGCCGCGCCGACATCCAGGAGCTCGCCGATCTGTGGTTCGAGGCGCTGCGCGCGCTGGCCGATCCGGGCGGGGGCGGTGTGGGCTCCGCGCTGACGCCGGACGACCTGCCGTCGTCGGGACTGACGCAGCCCGAGATCGACGAGCTGGCGGCGGCTCCGGATGGACTGGCCGACGCGTTCGCGCTGACCCCGCTCCAGGAAGGGCTGTTCTTCCACGCCCTGCAGGCGCACGACGGGCCCGACGTGTACACCGTCCAGCTGGTCCTCGACCTCGAAGGACCGCTGGACGCCGAGGCCCTGCGCGGGGCTGGTCGGGCGGTGCTGGAGCGTCACCCCAATCTGCGGGCTGGCTTCCGCCACCGGGCCACCGGACAGGCCGTCCAGATCGTGCCCCGTGACGTGACGCTGCCCTGGGACGAGACCGACCTGAGCGGACTGCCCGAGGACGTCCGGCAGGGGCGTCTGGCCTCGCTCACGGAGGCGGCCCGTGCACAGCGGTTCGACCTGGGCCGGCCGCCCCTGGTCCGGTTCCTGCTGATCCGTCTGGGCGAGCAGCGGCACCGGCTGGTCATCACCAAGCACCACATCCTGCTCGACGGCTGGTCCATGCCGTTGTTCCTGCGCGAACTGGTGACCCTGTACGAGAACGGCGGTGACACGTCGGCGCTGCCCGACCCCGTCCCGTTCCGTTCGTACGTCTCCTGGCTGGCCGGGCAGGACCGCGCGGTGAGCGAGTCGGTCTGGCGTGAGGCCCTCGCCGGGGTGGAGGAGCCCACTCTGCTGGCTCCGGGCCGGGCATGGCCGGCCGATCCGGCCCTGCCCGAGCGGATCGTCCACGACCTGTCGCCCGAACTCACCGCGGAGCTCCGGCGCCACGCCGCCCGCGCCGGCGTCACCATGAACACCGTGGTCCAGACGGCCTGGGCACTGGTGCTGGGCCGTCACCTCGGCCGCGACGACGTCCTGTTCGGTACCACGGTGTCCGGGCGCCCGTCGGAGCTCCCGGGTGCGGAGAGCATGATCGGGCTGTTCATCAACACCCTGCCGGTCCGGGTGCGGCTCGACCCTTCGGAGCGGTGGAGCGCCGCCCTGACCCGGGTCCAGGGCGAGCAGGCCGCACTCCAGGGGCACCAGTACCTGGGTCTGGCGGACGTACAGCGGATCGCGGGCCACAGGACGCTTTTCGACACGGCCTTCGTGTACGAGAACTACCCGCTGCCCGAGAGCACCGAGAGGGCTCCCTCGCAGCTGCGTGCGACGGCGGTGCACGGCCGGGACGCGGCGCACTATCCGCTGGTCCTCGTCGCGTCGCTGCGCGACCGGGGGCTGCGCTTCCGGCTGGATCACCGGTCCGATGTGCTCGGTGGACCCCTTGCCGCGGTCCTGCTGGAGCGCCTGACCCGGCTCCTGGAGTCGGTCGCGGCCGACCCGGACCAGCCGGTGGGACGAATCCCTCTGCTGGCCCGTGAGCAGCTGGCGGACCAGGCGGACGGGGGGATGCGCACGGCGCTTCCCGAGATCGCCCCGGAGGACGGGGCGGCGCGGCCCACGGTGCACGGCCGGATCGCGGCCCTCGCCGCCCGTACCCCGGACGCCGTGGCGCTCAGCCTCGGTGGCGAGCGGATGACCTGGCGGGAGCTGGACGAGCGGGCGAACCGGCTCGCCCGGCTGCTGCTGGAACTCGGTGTCGGCCCGGAGGACCGGGTGGGCCTTCTGTTAGAGCGGTCGTTCGACCTGGTCGTCTCCTTCCTGGCCGTGCTGAAGGCCGGAGCGGTGTACGTGCCGCTGGAGCCCGGGCACCCCGAGCAGCGGCAGCGGACCGTTCTCGGACTCGCGGGCGCGAGGGTGCTGCTCACCGACGCGGCCCGGACGGCTCGGGAGGCCCGCCGGCCGACGGACCGAGGCGACGCGTGGCGGACCGTGGCGGTGGACACCGATCCGCGTCTGGTGCGACAGGAGCCGACGGCGCCCGACGTGGTCGTTCAGCCGGACCGGCTGGCGTACGTGATGTTCACCTCCGGTTCCACCGGCCTGCCGAAGGGCGTCGCGGTGACCCATCGTGACGTGCTGGAGCTGGCCGCCGAGCCGTGCTGGGCCGCCGGCGGACAGCAGCGGACGCTGTTCCACTCGCCGCACGCCTGGGACGCCTCGACCCTGGAGCTGTGGGTTCCCCTGCTCAACCACGGCACCGTGGTCGTGGCCCCGCCCGGTGAGGTGGACCTCAGGGCCATGGCGCGGCTCCTGGTGGAGGAACGCATCACCGGACTGTGGCTGTCGGCGGGCCTCTTCCGCTGGCTGGCGGAGGAGGAGCCCGGCTGTCTCGCGGGGCTGCGCGAGGTACGGACCGGCGGCGACGTCGTACCGGCCGACGCCGTGCGCAAGGTGCTGGCGGCCTGCCCCGACACGCTGGTGACCAACGGTTACGGCCCCACGGAGGCCACCGTGTTCGCCGTGCACAACGTGATAAGGGCGGGCGACCCGGTGCCGGACAACGTGCCGATCGGTGTTCCCCTCGCGGGCAGTACGGCATACGTCCTGTCCCCGTGGCTGGAGCCCGTCGGGCCCGGCGTCGTCGGCGAGCTGTACCTGGCGGGTTCCGGACTGGCCCGCGGCTACGAGAACGCCGCGGGAACGACGGCGGCCTCCTTCGTCGCCGACCCCTTCGGTCCGGCCGGTTCGCGGATGTACCGTTCGGGCGACCTCGCCCGTCGGCTCCCCGACGGCACCCTGGAGTTCGTCGGCCGGGTGGACGACCAGGTGAAGCTGCGCGGCTTCCGGATCGAGCTGAGCGAGGTCGACGCCGCGCTCATGACCCTCCCGGACGTGGCCCACGCCGTCTCCCTGATCAGGGAGGACCGGCCCGGTGACAAGCGGCTCGTCGGCTACGTGGTGCCGGTGCCGGGCCGTCCGGTGCCGGAGGAGACGGAGTTGCGCGGTTTGCTGGCCGACACACTCCCGGACTATCTCGTGCCCTCCGCGCTCGTCGTGCTCGACGCCCTGCCGCTGACCTCGAACGGCAAGGTGGACCGGGCGGCACTGCCGGCCCCCGTGGCGGGGGCGCCGGGCCCGTTTCGCGGCCCCCGCACTCCCCAGGAGGAGCTGGTCTGCGCGCTGTTCGCGGAGACGCTGGGGATCCCCGAGGCCGGGATCGACGACGACTTCTTCGCCCTGGGCGGGAATTCGCTGCTCGCGGCCGGGCTGGTCAGCCGGATCCGTAAGGTCCTCGGCGTCGAACTGGGCATCCAGGCCCTGTTCCTGGCCCCGACGGTCGCCGGACTCGTCGCCGTCGTCGACGAGGGCACCGGACCGGGCGCCCACAACGGCCTGGACGTCCTGGTGCCGCTGCGCCCGCACGGTGACCGGCCGCCGGTGTTCTGCATCCATGCCGCAGGCGGCCTGAGCTGGCGGTACGCAGCCCTGCTGCGGCACCTGCCGGGCGGGCACCCGGTCTACGGACTGCAGGCCCGCGCCTTCAGCTCCCCCGGCCACCGGCCGGCGAGCGTGGAGGAGATGGCCGCCGACTACGTCGAGCAGATCCGGGGAGTGCAGCCGTCCGGGCCCTACCACCTGGTGGGCTGGTCGTTCGGCGGGCTGGTCGCCCAGGCGGCGGCCGTGCTGCTGGAAGAGGCCGGAGAAGAGGTCGCCATGGTCGCGGTCCTCGACTCCTACCCCGCGGCGCCGGGCGAGCGGGCCGTGGTCCCGCCGACCGGGCAGGTCCTGGGCGCACTGCTCGACGCGGCCGGTGTCGGTCCCGACCGGGGCGGCGCCGAGCTGACCCCCGAGGCGGGCGCCGCACTGCTGCACGGCCGCGGCGGACCGCTCGCGGCGCTGCTGGCCGACCGGGTGGAGACGGTCGTGGACTCCTACCGCTCCGGGATCGAACTGCGCTCGCGGTACGTGCCGCGCGAACTCAGCGGGGACCTGCTGCTGTTCGTGGCGGGTGACGGCGATGCCGGCGCGGCCGACGGGAAGGCGCAGCGGTGGCGCCCGTACGTACGCGGCCGGATAGAGGTCCACGCGGTCGACTGCCGACACGAGGACATGCTGCGGCCCGTTCCGCTGACCGTGATCGGCACGGTGATCGCCGCGCGACTGAAGGTCTGTGACACACGGAAGGACGTCTGATGGCACGCGAGTTGTACGAGCTGGGCGAGACACCACCGCTCGGTGAGGTGCCCCGCTACATGTACGCCGGAGTGATCCGGCAGGAGCGGTACGGCCCGCCCGCGCGGTCCATGCGGATCGAGACGGTCGAAGTGCCCCAGGTCGGGCGCGGCCAGGTGCTCATCATGGTGATGGCGGCCGGGATCAACTACAACGGCATCTGGGCCGGACTCGGCACCCCGGCCGACGTCATCGCGGACCGGCAGCGAGCAGGGGACCCGCACGACTTCCACATCGCCGGCTCCGAGGGCTCGGGAGTGGTCTGGGCCGTGGGGGAGGGGGTCAAGCAGCTGAGGGTGGGCGACCACGTCATCGTCGGCGGCGTCGCCTGGGACGAGTCGGCCCCGGACATCCGGCTCGGCGTCGACCCGACCGCCTCCCGGTCCCAGCGGGCCTGGGGGTACGAGCTGAACTTCGGTTCGTTCGCGCAGTTCACCGTGGCCGACGAGTACCAGTGCCATCGCAAGCCCCCGCACCTGACGTGGGAGGAAGCCGGCTGTTTCCTGGGGGGCGGCTCCACGTCCTACCGCATGCTGCTCGGCTGGCACCCGCACACCGTGCGGCCGGGAGACCCCGTGCTCGTCTGGGGCGGCGCCGGCGGGCTGGGTTCCATGGCGATCCAGATCGCGCATTATTTCGGTGGAATTCCTGTCGCCGTGGTTTCGGACGACGACAAATTCGACTACTGTAAGCGCCTGGGAGCCCGCGGAGTCGTCAACCGGAACAATTTCGACCACTGGGGTCGACTGCCGGATCCGGATGATGCCGTCGCCTACCGGGAATGGATGTCGGGCGTCCGTGAATTCGGCCGCGCCTTCTGGGATGCGCTCGGTGAACGCAGATCCCCGAGCATCGTCCTGGAGCATCCGGGCCGGGCCACCCTGCCCACCTCGGTCTACGTCTGCGACCGGGCCGGGATGGTCGTCACCTGTGCCGGCACCAGCGGCTACGACGGGGCTCTCGACCTGCGGTTCCTCTGGATGTTCCAGAAGCGGCTGCAGGGTTCCCACGCCGCGAACGTGCGCCAGACCGCGGCCGTCATCGATCTCGTCGCGGCGGGACACGTCGACCCCTGCCTGAGCCGGACCATGCCCTTCACGGATCTCGGGCAGGCGCACCAGATCGTCTACGACGGCAAGCAGCCGCCGGGCAATGTGGCGGTCCTGGTGAATTCTCCTGAGCCAGGACTCAGGGATGTTTGCTGAATTCTTCCGAAAAAGGTTGCCGATCCCTCTGCCGGTTGGGTAGAAAATAGTGGCAGCGGAAAAGAAAAAGGAAAGGGAAAAGAAATGACGAACCCGTTCGAGAACGCCGAGGGCCGTTACGTCGTGCTGGTCAACGACGAGGGTCAGTACTCGCTGTGGCCCGACTTCGCCGAGGTGCCGGCAGGCTGGGACGTCGCGTACTCCGAGAACGACCGCCAGTCCTGCCTCGACTACATCGAGGCCAACTGGACCGACATGCGGCCCAGGAGCCTCGTCCGCCAGATGGCGGCCTGACTGGCGTGACCGGCCCCGGCGCCGTCACGGTGCTCTGGGGCCCCGTCGACTCGGCCGAACGGCGTGCGGCCCACGCCACCCTGCTGCGCGCCGCCGCGGAGCTGTCCGGCAGCCCGCCGCACAGCATCGGGATCGAATACGAGACCGGGGGCCGGCCCCGGCTGACGGGACCGGCCGCGGTACTCCACGTGAGCGTGAGCCACAGCCCGGGCGCGCGGGCGGTGGCGCTCAGCACCCACGCACCGGTGGGGGTGGACATCGAGACCGTACGGCCGCTCCCGGCATTGCGGATGGCGCGGCGCTGGTTCGCCCCGGCGGACGCCGACTGGCTGACCCGCCTGCCACAGCCGGAACGGGTCCGGGCGTTCTACTGGCTCTGGACCCAGAAGGAAGCGGTCGGCAAGGCCCGCGGCCACGGACTGGCCCACGGCGGGCTCACCCAGCGCTTGCCCACCCCCACGCACCGGCCATGGCGTTTCCGGCCCGGCACCCCCGCCACGCCGCCCGCACTCGACCCGCTGCCGGACGGCACTGGCACCGCCTGCGCGGTACTCCCGACCGGGCGCGGACCCCACGTCCTGGCGGTCGCCTGTCTCGACGGCGCCGACGTGCGGATCGACCTGCGGCGGTGCGACCGCTGACCGCGGCACCCCACCCAACCCGACACCATGAGAGGAACTCCGGCATGACCACTGGGCACGACCGCCCGCACCAGGGCTCCTGGGCCCGCCGGCTGACCCTCCGCTGCCTGTGCCACCGCCGCAGCGCGCTGGTGTCGGTCCTCGCCGCCGGCGCGGGGACGGCGGTGAGCGCGCTCGTCCCCATCGTGACGAAGGTGCTCGTCGACGAGGTCGTCATCCGCCCCACCCGCTCGGCCGCGCTGTGGACGGGACTGCTCCTGTTAGCCGCCGCCGTCGGATACCTCGCCGCTTTCCTCCGCCGCCTGTACGCCGGCCGGCTCGCCGCCGACGTCCAGCACGAGCTGCGCGTCGATCTATTCCGCTCGCTGGCGGCGATGGACGGCGTCCGCCAGGAGGAGCTGAACACCGGGCAGTTGCTCGGCCGTGCCTCCGGCGACCTCAACATGGTGTTCGGTCTCGTCTCGACCGTTCCCACGGCGATCGCCAGCGCGGGCACGCTTCTGGTCTCCCTGGCCCTGATGGCCGCGCTGTCCCCCCTGCTCGCGCTCGTCGCGCTCACACTGGTGCCGGCGCTGTGGTTCATCGGCCGGCGCAGCCGCACCTGGCTCTACCCCGCGACGTGGTACGCCCAGAACGAGGCGGCCGCCGTCGCGGGCGTCGTCGCCAGCTCCACCGCGGGCATCCGCGTCGTCAAGGGCTTCGGCCAGGAGCACCAGGAGATGGCCAGGCTGACGGCGGCCGCCCGGCGGCTCTTCGCGGGCCGGATGCGGGCCGTACGGCTCAACGCGCGTTACGCCCCCGCCCTCCAGGCCGTGCCCTCTCTGGGGCAGGTCGGGGTGCTCGCCGTCGGCGGCTGGCTGGCCGTCCGCGGTCAGCTGACCCTCGGGACCTTCCTCGCCTTCTCGGCCTATCTCGCCCAACTCGTCGGCCCGGTGAAGACCTTGGCCGCGCTGCTCACCATGGGTCGGCAGACCGGGGCGGGCGTCGAGCGCGTGTTTGAAATGATCGACACCCGGCCCATGCTGACGGAGGGCTCCGCACGCCTGCCCCGCCAGGTGCCCCTCGGCGTCGAGTTCGACCGGGTCACCTTCGCCTACGGCACGGGACGGCCGGTGCTGACCGATGTCTCCCTCCGCATCGCCCCCGGCGAAACGGTCGCCGTCGTCGGCGCCCCCGGAGCGGGCAAGTCCACGCTCACCCAGCTGCTGTCGCGGTTCCACGACGTCTCGGCCGGAGCGGTCCGCATCGGCGGCACCGACGTACGGGACCTGCGATTCGACTCCCTGCGCGGCGCCGTGGCCACCGTGCCCGAGGAAACGGTCCTCTTCACCGGCACCGTGCGCGACAACATCGGCTACGGCCGGCCCGACGCCACGGAGGCGGAGATCCACGCCGCGGCCCGCACGGCGCGGGCCCATGACTTCGTATCGGCACTTCCCGACGGTTACGACACCGAGGTCGGGGAAGGCGGCAGCGCCCTGTCCGGAGGACAGCGGCAGCGCCTCGCACTCGCCAGGGCCGTTCTCACCGCTCCCGGGATCCTCGTCCTCGACGACGCCACCTCCGCCGTGGACGCACAGGTCGAACAGGACATCCACGACGCGCTGCGCGACCGTGCCGAGCGGTGCACGACACTGCTCGTCGCCCGCCGCAGGTCGACCCTGGCCCTGGCCGACCGCATCGCCGTGCTGGACCGCGGCCGCATCGTAGACATCGGCACCCACGACGAACTCCGAGCACGCTGCGCCCACTACCGCACCGTCCTCCAGGACCCCGCCGACCCCGCCGACGGTACTGCGCAGCCCTGCGCCCCCGTGGACAGCCCCGGCGGGGCGCGGACCGCCGTACCCGCCCGACGGTCAGCGTCCACCCCGAAGCCCGCGCCGGACGCCCGTATACGGGCTCGGATCGCGGCCCTCCCACCGGCCACCGACACGCCCGACGTCGACGAGGAAGCGGCCGTACGGGATCTCACGGGCACGGCCGGGCGCTCGTTCGGCCTGCGCCACCTGCTGCGCGGATTCCGGGTGCCGCTCGTCCTCGGGCTGGCGCTGGTCGTCGCCGACGCGCTCGCCGGCCTGGTCCTGCCCTTCGTCATGCGCAACGGGATCGACGGCGGAACGCGCCGGCTCGCCCTCGACGCCGTGTGGACGGCCTCCCTGATGTGCCTCGCCCTGGTCGTGACGCAGTACGCCGTCCAGGGGGCCGCCATCAGGGTCACCGGCCGCACCGGGGAGCGGCTGTTGTACGCGCTGCGCCTGCGCGTTTTCGCGCACCTGCACAGACTCGGGCTCGACCACTTCGAGAACGAGGCGGCCGGCCGCACCATGACGCGGATGACGACCGACGTCGACTCGCTGTCCTCGTTCCTCCAGACCGGCTTGGTCAGCCTGCTGGTCAGCGCGCTGACCCTGGTGGGCGTCCTGGTGGCCCTCTGCGTCGCCGACGCGGGGATGATGCTCGTCGTCCTGGCGATCGTGCCGGTGCTGCTCCTGTCCACGGCGGTGTTCCGCAGGCAGTCGGCCCGGTCCTACACCCGGGCACGGGAGCGGATGGCTCTCGTCAACAGCGCGCTCCAGGAGGGCGCGGCGGGAATGCGGACCACCCAGGCGTTTTGCCGCGAGGAGTCCGCCGTGCGCCGCTTCGCCGGGCGCAGCGACGACTACCGGCGCGTCCGTGTCCGCGGACAGCTCCTGATGGCCGTGTACTTCCCGTTCATCCAGTTCCTCGCCGGCTGCGTCACCGCCATGATCCTGTGGATCGGCGCGGCGCGGGTCGGCGCCGGCACGATGACGGTCGGCACCCTGGTCGCGTACCTCCTCTACCTCGACCTGTTCTTCGCCCCCGTCCAGCAGCTCTCCCAGCTCTTCGACGGCTACCTGCAGGCCCGCGTGTCCCTGCTGCGCATCCGGGACCTGTTGCGGCTGCCCAGCTCCACGCCCGTCACCGAAGGGGCGCTGCCCGTACGGTCACTGCGCGGCGAACTCCTCTTCGACGACGTGCACTTCCGCTACCCCGGTGGCGGCGCGGCGCTGACGGGAATCCGGCTGCGCATCCCGCACGGACAGACGGTCGCGTTCGTCGGTGAGACGGGGGCCGGCAAGTCGACGATCGTCAAGCTCGTCGCCCGGTTCTACGATCCGACGCACGGCGCCGTCCGCCTCGCCGGCACCGACCTGCGGGAACTCGACCTCGCGTCCTTCCGCCAGAGGCTCGGCTTCGTACCGCAGGACCCGTACCTGTTCGCCGGCACCGTCCGCGAGGCGATCGCCTACGGACGGCCGGACGCGACCGAGGCCGAAGTGGTCGAGACGGCGCGGCGGGTCGGCGCCCACGACGCGATCACCGCACTCGACGGCGGCTACGACCACCCAGTCGGCGAAGGCGGACGCACGCTCTCGGCCGGACAACGGCAGCTGATCTCACTGGCCCGGGCTGAACTCGTCCAACCCGACGTCCTCCTGCTCGACGAGGCCACCGCAGCCCTGGACCTGGCCACCGAGGCACTGGTCAACCGAGCCACCGAGCGGCTCACCGCCGGCCGGACCACCCTCATCGTCGCCCACCGCCTGTCCGTCGCCTCCCGAGCCGACCGGATCGTCGTCATCGACCAGGGCCGGATCCACGAGGACGGCACGCACGAGGAACTGCTCGCCCTGGACGGGAAGTACGCCGGACTCTGGCGCGCGTCCCAAGGACACCCGCCCTCGGCCCCGGCATCCCGAACCCTTTCCCACGAACGGAGCGCGCCATGAGCACCATCAGCCTGCCGATTCCAGGGGCAGCCGCCGCCGGCGCGCCCCACGAACCCGCCAAGCGCATCGCCTTGGCCCAGCCGCGCGGCTTCTGCGCCGGTGTGCGCCGCGCCATCGGCATCGTGGAGCGCGCCCTCGATCTCCACGGCGCACCGGTGTACGTCCGCAAGGAGATCGTGCACAACCACCACATCGTCGCCGAACTGGAAAAGCGCGGCGCCCGCTTCGTCGACAGCGAGGAAGAGGTGCCAACGGGCGCGGTCTGCGTCTTCTCCGCCCATGGAGTGTCCCCGGCGGTGCGGACCTCGGCGGCGAACCGCCGGCTCGACGTGATCGACGCGACCTGCCCGCTGGTCGCCAAGGTGCACCAGTCGGCCCTGCGGTACGCCCGCGACGAACGGACCATCCTGCTGGTCGGCCACGCCGACCACGAGGAGGTCGAGGGCGTCCGCGGCGAGGCCCCCGAGCGCACCCTCGTCGTCGAGACCGAGGAGGACGTCGAGCGGCTCGACCTCCCGGCCGACGCGCCGGTGGCCTACCTCACCCAGACCACCCTGTCGTTCGACGAGACCACGCGGGTCGTCGAGGCGCTGCGCCGCAGGTTCACCGACCTCGTCGGCCCGGCCGGCAGCGACATCTGCTATGCCAGTCAGAACCGTCAGAACGCCGTCAAGACGCTGGCCCGCAGCAACGACCTCGTCCTCGTCGTCGGCTCGCGCAACTCCAGCAACTCCATTCGCATGGTGGAGGTCGCCCGGGAGCACGGCGCCGCCGCACACCTGGTGCCGGACGCCGGCCACCTGGACGAGTCCTGGCTCACCTCGGTGTCGCGCATCGGCATCAGCTCCGGCGCCAGCGCCCCGGAGGTCCTCGTCCGCGGACTCGTCGACCGGCTGGCCACCCTCGGCTACACCGATGTCGAAGTGGCGGAGGGAACCCCCGAGGACGTCGTCTTCTCCATGCCCGCCCGACTCGCCGCGCCGGGCACCGGTCGCGTACCGCGCACCTCACTGGCCGACGAAGCGCTGTGACCAGAACAGGATCCGTCATGACGTCGATTGAGTCGGTCCACGGACCGGACGACCTGCGTGCCCTCTCCCCGAGGCAGACCGAGGAACTCGCCGCCGACATCCGGCGGATGCTGGTGGAAGAGGTGACCCGCACCGGCGGGCACCTCGGACCGAACCTCGGGGTCGTCGAGCTGACCATCGCCCTGCACCGGGTCTTCGAGTCCCCACGGGACCGGATCATGTGGGACACAGGGCACCAGACCTACCCCCACAAGATCCTCACCGGCCGGGCCGGGGTCTTCGGTGGGCTCCGGCAGCCCGGCGGCCTGTCCGGATACCCCTCCCGGACCGAGTCCGAGCACGACGTCATCGAGAACTCCCACGCCTCGACGGTCCTGGCCTACGCCGACGGACTGGCCAAGGCGTACGAGCTGAGGGGCATCACCGACCGCGCGGTCGTGGCGGTCATCGGCGACGGAGCACTGACCGGTGGCATGGCCTGGGAGGGCCTGAACAACCTGGCGGCGGCGCCCCACCGTCCGGTCGTCGTCGTCCTCAACGACAACACCCGTTCCTACGCCCCCACGGTCGGCGGCATCCCCGAGCACCTGGCGCTGCTGCGTACCGAGGAACGCCCCCCGCACAGCGTCTTCGAGAACATGGGGATGGCCTACGTGGGCCCCGTCGACGGACACGACGTCGCCGTCCTGGAGCAGGCCCTCCAGCATGCGGCACGCCTCGGCGGGCCGGTCGTCGTGCACTGCCTGACGGAGAAGGGTCGTGGCCATGCCCCCGCCGAACAGGACGAGGCCGACCGTTTCCACGCCGTGCGCCCCCGGCCCACCACCCCGGCCGTCCCGCGGACCGACGGGCCCGCCTCGCCCGACTGGACGGACGTGTTCGGTGCGGAACTCACCGAACTCGGCGCACGACGCCCCGACCTCGTCGCCATCACGGCCGCCATGCTCGCGCCCACCGGCCTGTCCCGCTTCGCCGACCGCTTCCCGGAGCGCACCTTCGACGTGGGCATAGCCGAACAGCACGCCGTCACCTCGGCGGCGGGCCTCGCCCTCGGTGGCCTGCACCCCGTGGTGGCGCTCTACGCCACGTTCCTCAACCGCGCCTTCGACCAGATGCTGCTCGATGTCGCCCTGCACCGTGCACCGGTCACCTTCGTGCTGGACCGGGCGGGTGTGACCGGGGACGACGGCGCGTCCCACAACGGCATGTGGGACCTGTCGCTGTTGCAGATGGTGCCCGGACTGCGGGTGGCGGTCCCGCGCGACGCCGCCACGCTGCGCCGGGCGCTGCGCGAGGCCGTCGCCGTCCAGGACGGGCCCACCGCGCTGCGGTTCCCCAAGGGCAGAACGGGATGTGACATCCCGGCGGTCGACACCGCCGCCGGCATGGACGTGCTGCGCCGCGCCGGATCCGGGGAACGCGACGTGCTGCTCGTGTCGGTCGGCACGATGGCCGGGGTCTGCCTGGAAGCCGCCGACCGGCTGGCCGAGCACGGCTTCGGCGTCACCGTCGTGGACCCGCGCTGGATCACCCCGGTGCCCGCCGCCCTGGTGGACATGGGACTGGACCACGGTCTGGTGGCCACCGTCGAGGACGGCGGACGCGCCGGCGGAGCCGGAGCCGCGGTCGCCCAGGCGCTCGCCGACAGCGGTGCGCGGACCCCGGTGCGCACCTTCGGAGTGCCCCAGCGCTTCCTGGACCACGGCCGACGCGGCGACATCCTCGCCGAGTGCGGCCTGACGGGACGCGGCATCGCACGAGCCGTCGTCGAGGCACTCGCCCGACGTGACGACGCCGTGCGCATCGACGAGCTGGCCCCGCAGCCCGTCGGGGGCCGACCAGCAGTCCGGTAGTCCGGCAGCGCCCTGACCCCGCCCTCGTACCAGACCAGGAGAACGACCATGACGGTCCCGCTCGGAATACCGCCGATGCCCGCGCCGGTCCTCGCGCCGCGCCGCCCCACCCGCCAACTCCGGGTCGGCAACGTGGGGGTGGGCAGCGCATCCCCGATCTCCGTACAGTCCATGACGACCACCCTCACCGCCGACGTCAACGCCACCCTCCAGCAGATCGCCGAACTGACGACGGCCGGCTGCGACATCGTGCGGGTGGCCTGTCCCTCGCAGGACGACGCGGACGCTCTCCCGCTGATCGCCGCCAAGTCGCAGATTCCGGTGATCGCCGACATCCACTTCCAGCCGCGCTACGTCTTCGCCGCGATCGAGGCGGGCTGTGCCGCGGTCCGGGTCAACCCCGGCAACATCAAGAAGTTCGACGACCGGGTCAAGGACATCGCTCGTGCGGCCAAGGACCACGGCACGCCCATTCGGATCGGTGTCAACGCCGGGTCGCTGGACGCCCGGCTCCTGGCCAAGCATGGCAAGGCCACCCCGGAGGCGCTGGTGGAGTCCGCCCTGTGGGAGGCGGGCCTCTTCGCTGAACACGACTTCCACGACATCAAGATCTCCGTGAAGCACAACGACCCGGTCGTCATGGTCCGCGCCTACGAGCTGCTCGCCGAATCCTGCGACTACCCCCTCCACCTGGGCGTCACCGAGGCAGGCCCGGCCTTCCAGGGCACGGTCAAGTCCGCGGTCGCGTTCGGGGCGCTGCTGCGCCAGGGCATCGGCGACACCGTCCGGGTCTCCCTGTCCGCTCCGCCACTGGAGGAGGTCAAGGTCGCCAACCAGATCCTGCAGTCGCTCAACCTGCGCCCCCGCAAGCTCGACATCGTCTCCTGCCCCTCCTGCGGCCGGGCCCAGGTGGACGTCTACAAGCTCGCGTCCGAGGTCGGCGCCGGGTTGGAGGGGATGGAGGTCCCGCTGCGCGTCGCCGTGATGGGCTGTGTGGTGAACGGTCCCGGCGAGGCCCGGGAGGCCGACCTCGGGGTGGCTTCCGGCAACGGCAAGGGGCAGATCTTCGTCAAGGGCGAAGTGGTCCGCACCGTACCGGAATCGAAGATCGTCGAAACCCTGATCGAGGAGGCACTGCGCCTGGCCGAGGCACACGACTCGACCGGGACCGGCCAGGGCGCCCCCCAGGTCGAGGTGCGGGCCGCCGGCTGAACGGCCTGGGCACCTCACAGCGCTCCACACGACCGCAACGCATCCCCGTCCGATGACGCATGAGCCCGAGGAGACCGCCGGTGGACACCGAGCAGCGCATTCGCCGTTACTACGAACTGGTGGACGTGGGTGATGTGCCCGCTCTCGTCGAGCTCTTCGACCACGAGGCCGTCTACTGCCGTCCGGGCTACGACCCGTTGGTCGGCCGAGCGGAACTGGAGCGCTTCTACCGCGACGAGCGAGTGATCAAGCAGGGCCGGCACACACTGACCACCACGCTGGTGCACGAGGACGGCGCGGCGGTGCACGGCACGTTCGAGGGAACACTGCACGACGGCCGGTCGGTCTTCCTGCGTTTCGCGGACTTCTTCACCTTCTCCGAGTCCGGGACGTTCCGAAGCCGTGACACCTTTTTCTACGCTCCTTTGGTCTGATTTCTCCACCCGTTCGGGCCGACGGATCCGAAGATTCCGACGAGAGGAGTGCACAGTGACGACGAGACACGGCTTCGGGGAGCGTTTCACCGACCACATGGTGATGCTGGAGTGGACCGCCGACCACGGCTGGGCCGGCCGTCCGCGGCTGCTGCCCTTCGGCACCCTGGCGTTCAGCCCGGCGACGGCGGGACTGCACTACGGCCAGGTGGTGTTCGAGGGCCTCAAGGCCCACCGGCGGCAGGACGGGACGCTTGCCGCCTTCCGGCCGGATGCCCACGCACGCCGCTTCCGGCAGTCGGCCCGCCGGCTTGCCATGCCGGAGCTGCCCGACAAACTCTTCCTGGAGGCCGTGGACGCGTTCGTCGGCCGAGGCGGTGAGCTGCTGCCCGTCGACGACCCGACTCTAAGCCTGTACCTGCGGCCGGTGCTGTTCGCCAGCGAGCCGTGTCTGGCGCTGCGGCCCGCGCGCGAGTACACGTTTCTGCTGATGGGCTTCGTCACGGGCGGCTTCTTCTCCGACCAACCGGACCCGGTGTCGGTGCTGGTCACCCGGGACTTCTCCCGGGCCGCTCCCGGCGGCACAGGACAGGTGAAGTGCGCGGGGAACTACGCGGGAGCGTTCCTGGCGCAGCGGGCAGCGGCCGATGCCGGGTGCCACCAGGTGGTATGGCTCGACCCGGTGGAGCACCGCTGGATCGAGGAGATGGGCGGCATGAATCTCTTCTTCGTACGCGGAACAGGCCCGGCCGCCGAAGTGGTGACCCCGCCGCTCACCGGAACACTGCTTCCTGGTGTCACCCGCGACACGCTGCTCACGCTGGCCGCACAGCGCGGGTTCACCGTCCGCGAGGAGCGGATCTCCGTCGACCAGTGGCGGTCGCATAGCGAGTCGGGGGTCATCACGGAGACGTTCGCGTGCGGAACGGCGGCGCTCGTGACACCGGTCGGTGAGGCACACGACGGCGACGACCGATGGCTGATCGGGAGCGGTAAACCGGGACCGGTGACCATGGAGTTGCGTGACGCGCTCTGCGATCTCCACCAGGGACGTGCCGTGGACCGACACGGATGGCTGCGCGCCTGTGCCGTGGCCGGGGACGGCGCCCCTGCATGACGTGTCTACCCTGGAGCACCCGACCCGAGCGCCGCAGTCTGCTCAGCCCTGGGCAGGACGGACTTTCAGCCTTGACGCTCGTTTGACGCCCTGGGCGTCTGCACGAAGACGATGAGCCGAGAAACCGGTTCTGACCAGGTATTTTCCGGTTCGGCACATGTCTTGACGCTCGCTCGACGCTGTTTCTGACGGAGCGTGAGGTGGTCGTTCTGGATCGGACAGCATGGGTGAATCGACTTGTCGGCCTCAACTCGTCGAGCAGCGCGTCGGCCTCGAATGAAGTCCCCGCCGTGCCCGAGTCAGTCGGACGTCGGCGGTGCCTTCGGCGCGCGGAACAGGCAGCCGATCGCGGCGGCCAGGACGATGATGCTGACCGCGATCAGTGAGGCGGACAGGCCGTCCATGAAGGCGGACTTGACGCCGTCAGCGAGGGCCGCGCCCCGGGCACCGAGTTGATCGGCGACGTGGAGTCCCGCGGCGGCGGAGTCGCGTGCGGCTTCGGCGGCTTCGGCGGAGAGCTGGTTGAGGGAGTCGGGCAGGTTGGAGCGGTAGTGGCTGCCGTAGATCGAGCCCATGAGGGCGATGCCGACGGCCGAGCCGACCTCGCGGGTGGTGTCGTTCATCGCGGAGGCGACACCCTGCTGGCCGCGGCCCATTGATCCGGTGATGGCGGTGGTGCCCACGGATCCGGACAGGCCGATGCCGAAGCCCGCGAGGACGAGTCCACCGAGGAAGGGCAGGTAGCCGGAATCGACGTCGAGGAGGGAGATGACGAACAGGCCGGCGCTCAGCAGGAGCAGACCGGCGGTCATGGTGGCCTTCATGCCGACTCGCCGGACCAGGTGAGGGGTGGCCTGGGAGGTGGGCAGGACGACGACGGCGACGGGGACGAGGGCGGCGGCGGCCTTGAGCGGGCTGTAGCCGAGGATCAGCTGCAGGTACTGCAGGCCCACCAAGAAGAACCGAAGACGGCCATGAACTGCACGAGGACGGTGATTGCGCCGGCCCGGAAGCCGCGGATGCCGAACAGCGCGGGGTCCAGCAGCGGGTGCTGATTGCGCAGGCCGAGCCAGGCATACGCGGTGAAGGCCAGCACCGTGACGACGAGGGTGGCGATCACCACATGCTCCGTCCAGCCCTGCTCGTTGCCCTCGATGATGGCGAGCACGAGGGTGCCGATGCCGACGGCGGTGCACACGGCCCCGGGTACGTCGGGCGGGGACGGGTGCTCGTCCTTGGTGTCGGGCGCCAGGACGAGGGCGGCGACGGCGGCGGCGAGGGCGGCCGCGGCGCTGGTGATGAAGATCGACCGCCATGAGTACCACTCCAGCAGGGTCCCTGCGGCGAGCATGCCGATGATGGCGCCCGCCGCGGCGAATCCGGACCAGGTGGCCACTCCCTTGGCACGTTGCTCGGGAGGGAAGGCGGCGGTGATCGTGGACAGGGTGCCCGGCATGATCATCGCGGCTCCCAGGCCCATGACGACTCGCCAGACGATGAGGGTGGTGGTGGAGTCCGCGAAGGAGGCGGCCAGGGCGGCGGCGCCGAAGACGATGGTGCCCGCGAGGAGGACGTTGCGGCTGCCGAAGCGGTCACCGATGGCACCGAGGGACAGGACGAGAGCGGCCAGGGCGACGGTGTAGCCGTCGGCGATCCAGGTCAGCGAGCTGTTGGTGGCCGACAGGTCGATGGCCAGGTCGGGCAGGGCGAGGTTGAGCGCGGAGACGGAGGCGATGACCAGGACCAGGGACAGGCACATTGCGAAGAGGACACCGCGGTGGCCGGCGCGGCCGGTCGCGACGGCATCCTGTGTGGCTTCGGCCTGATCGTCGGGCTTGCGGAGCGGGGTTGCGGACTTGAGGAACCTGTCTTAGTCGGTGCCGGGCTGGACGAGCTTGAAGACAAGACGCGCGGCGGTGCGCTGGGCCGCCATCAGTTCCAGTGCCGACTCGGGGGTCCAGTCGGGCAGGGCCCGGCCGCCGGCGTCGGCGATTCCGGCCTTGGCGAGCTCCGCCTGGTAGAAGTCGGGCACCACGTGCTGGTGGACGTCGATGCGCTGTGCTGAAGGGGACATGTAACGGGGCCTTTCATGCGGTCTGCGCGCTATGGCGGGGAAGTCGTGTCATTCCGGCCGCCGACCACGCACTGCCGACCGCGCGACGAGCAGGCTATGGGCGTCGGTGCCCCGGGGCCCGAAGGAGTTCGGTATGGCGGTGACCGTGAGCCATTTGGAAGACCGGGAGAGAGGATCGGGGTCGGGACTGGGGGCGGATCGGGAACCTGGCCTTTGATGTCTCTGGCGGGGTGGCGGGCGGCGCGGTCAGTCAGACGAAGTACACCGAGACCGAGCCGAGGGCTCCGAAACGGGCCTCCGCCTTCTGTCCGGCGCCGACGAAGGGCGCGGTGGTCATGGCGCCGGGCAGGACCACGTGTCCGGGGTCCAGTCCGGTACTGAAGGCGGCAAGGGTGTTGGCCGGCCAGGCGACCGCGGCGGCCGGGTGGCCCAGGACCTCCTTGCCGCTGCCGGACGCCACGTGGTCCCCGTTCACATACAGGTCGACGGTGACCGCCGCGAGGTCAGGCGCGTACTCCATCGGTGTCCAGGAGCCGCAGACCAGCCCCGCGGAGCTGGCGTTGTCCGCGACGGTGTCGGCCAGGGTGATCCGCCAGTCGCGGATGCGGCTGTCGACGATCTCCAGTGCGGGAGCGACCGCCTCGGTGGCCGCGAGAACGTCCTCGGCGGTGACGCCGGGGCCGCGCAAGGGTCGGGCGAGGCGGAAGCAGATCTCAGGTTCGACGCGCGGGGCGCAATACCGTGCGGCGGGGACGGTTGCGCCGTCCTGGTGGATCATGTCGTCGAGCAGGTGGCCGAAGTCGGGTTCGTCGACGCCGAGGAGCTGCCGCATCGCGACCGACGTCAGGCCGACCTTGTGGCCGATGACCCTGGCGCCGTCGGCCAGGCGCCGGGCGATGTTGTCCCGCTGCACGGCGTAGGCGTCGGCGAGGCCGAGGCCGGGCAGCGCGGCCGACAGCGGCTCGATCGGCTCCGCGTGGTGCTCGGCCTCGCGCAGCAGCCGGGCGGCCTGTGCGCGCTGCCGACCGGTGAGGCTCATCCCGGGTTCCTCGCCGCCATACGTATGGCCGCCTCGTGGACCAGTTGCGCATGCAGCTCGAACATGGCCACCAGGTCGACGGCGTCGCCGCTGATCTCCCGCTGGACGAACAGCCCGTCGGCGCCGGCGACGGCATACGTGGTGAGGGTGCGCACGGCGCCTTCGTCCAGGTCCGGAAGCAGGGCCCGGATGACTTCGGTGATCTTCTGGCTCGCGATGTCGCGGACCTGGAGGAACGCGGTCCGGCCGCGGGGCTCCGTGGGCCGTCGCTCCAGGGCGAGCATGAGGCCGAGGCGCAGGAAGTCAGGCGCGTCGACCAGTGACTTCGCCACGTTCGCCGCCATGGCCGTGACCCGCTCCAGGGGCGTACCCGTTTCTTCCCCCGGCAGTTCGACGGCCGCGAGCCAGGTCTCGAAGCTGCGCTCGATGACCGCGGCGATCAGGTCGTCCTTGTCCTTGAAGTGCCAGTAGATCGAACTGGCGGGCAGTCCGCACTTGGCGCTGACCGCCGCGATGGACGTGCCTTCGTACCCGCGCTCTCCCGCGATCTCCACGGCGGCATCCAGGATCCTCTGCCGCGACTCCACCCCGTTGGCGCGCTTCTTGCGTGTCGTCTGCGGCCTGGTCATGCAGTGCCCTTCCTGTCGCTTCGGCCCTTGACCGTCTCTGACCCCCAGCTTACCGTAGCGGCCATTCCAATTGGAGTGACTGTTACAGCAAGAGCCGTCAGGGACGACAGTGAGGTGGCCTGGTGAGCGGTGTCAGCGCCGAGGACAGAGCCGAGGGCAGCGAGGGCAGTACGTACGACGTGGCAGTGATCGGCTATGGGCCGACGGGAGTGTCCGCGGCGAACCTGCTCGGGGCGACGGGCCTCAGAGTCGTCGTACTGGAGCGCGAGGCGGAGGTGTTCTCCCGTGCCCGGGCGATCTCCACGGACGAGGAGGTCGTCCGCATCTGGCAGCGCGTCGGCCTGGCCGACCGGCTGAAGCGGGACATGCTGGCCGAGCGGCCGCTGGACTTCGTGGACGCACGCGGCCGCGCCTTCATCAGCGCGCACCCCACCCCGCGCGGCCACGGTCATCCGCCCCAGATGTTCATCTACCAGCCGGCACTGGAGCAGGTCCTGCGTGAGGGCGTCGACCGCTACCCGAACGTGGAAGTGCTGCTGCGCCATGAGTGCCTGCGGCTGCGGCAGGACGCCGACGGCGTCGAACTCACGGTGGTGGGCACCGACGGCGATTCGGTACGGCGCCTGCGTGCCGCGTACGTCATCGCGGCCGACGGCGGCTCCAGCCTCACCCGCGCGCAGTTGAACGTGGGGTATGAGGGACGGACGTACGAGGACCGCTGGGTGGTCATCGACACAGAGATGCTCAAGCCGTGGCCGGACCACGACCGGCTGCGCTTCCGCTGCGACCCGGCCCGCCCGGCCGTGGACTGCCCGACCCCCCCTCGGTCACCACCGCTGGGAGTTCCCGATCCTGCCCGGCGATGACGAGACGTACCTGACCACTGACGAGGCGATCCACTCGATGGTGGCCAGGTACGGGATCGGCCGGGACCAGATCAAGATCCTTCGGGCCACCGTCTACAGCCACCACGTCCGCTTCGCCGCCCGCTTCCGGGTCGGCCGGGTCTTCCTCGCCGGGGACGCCGCCCATGCCATGCCGCCGTGGATCGGCCAGGGCATGGCCGCCGGCGTGCGGGACGTGGCCAACCTGTGCTGGAAGCTGGATGCCGTGCTGCGCGGCGAGCTGCCGGAAAGCGTGCTCGACAGCTACGAGGCCGAACGCAAACCGCACGTCAAGGAGGTCACCAAACGCGCGGTGTCCGTCGGGCGGATCATCACCGAACGGCGCACCGCCGTCACCCGGGTCCGCGACTGCGTGCTTCCCGTCGTGAACCGCCTCCCGCGCTTCAGCCAGTGGCTTCAGGACTCCAACTGGATCCCCGCAGCCCACTACGCGGATGGCTTCCAGGCCCGCCCCCGCACCAAGGCGACCGGGCACCAGATACCGCAGCCCTGGGTCACCGCCCCCGACGGCAGCCGCGTCCGCCTGGACGACGCCCTCGGCGGCCGGTGGCTTGTCCTGTACGGGGGACTGCCCGTGCCCCAGCCCGCATGGGAGCGCCTGGGCATTCCCTCGCTCGCGGTCACGCCCGCCGGTTCCCGCCCGGCCGAGGGCACCCTTGTCGACAGTGACGGCGTCCTGCTGCCCTGGATGGCCAAACGCCGCATCACCACCCTCGCCCTGCGCCCGGACGGCTACGTCTACGCCGCCGCACCCCCGGGAGCCGAACTCCCCCCGCCTCCGGTCGGATTCACCCCCTCACCGCGCAAGTCCGCCTCCCTCACCCGGTAAGGACCGCCATGCCCACGCACACCGAACGCGCGCCGGCCGGCCCCTCCCGCCCGCCGTCGAGACCCTGGCCGCCGCCAACGACCACATCCTCGGCGAGACCTTCCACTCCATGGCCGCGCTGCGCTACGGCGACCACGTCGCGAAGATGTCCGCCGCACCCCGCTCGGCGAACGTCAAGGCCCTCACCGGCAGCCACGTCGACAAGAAGGCCGGCGAGTCGGCCCTGCGCGACCTCGTTGTCGACTTCTTCGCCCACCACAGTGCCGAGTACGACCTCCGCGCCCAGCTGTGCACGGACATCGACCGGATGCCGGTGGAGGACGCCTCCGTCCTGTGGCCGGAGGAGCTGTCACCGCACCAGACCGTGGCCGTGCTCCACCTGCCCGCCCAGGACGCCTACAGCGACGCCCGCCGCCGCTACGCCGACGACGTCCTCTCCTTCAGCCCCTGGCACGCCCTGGAGGCCCACCGCCCGCTGGGCTCGATCATGCGCTCGCGCCGCGCCGCGTACCCCGCCTCCAGCGACTTCCGCCACCGCTTCAACGGCATCGAGCCGCGGGAACCGTCCGACATCAAGGACCTTCCCGCCTGACCGGGGCCCGCCCGATCCCGGATGCGGCTGCGGATCGGTCGGGCCCCCACCCACGTGCCAGAGTGGAGAGGTCCGTTCTCCATTCCGGCTTCTTCGAGGTTCCTGTCGTGTCCCAGACCGTCGGCCGTGTGCCCCAGCGACGCAACGCACGGGTCAACCGGGCGCGCATCCTGGCCACCGCGCGCCAGGAGCTGCGGCGGAACCCCGACATCACCCTGGAGGAGCTCGCCCGCGCCTCCGGCGTCGTACGGCGCACGCTGTTCGGGCACTTTCCAGGACGGGCGGCACTCCTGGATGCGCTGGCAGAGGAGGCCGCCGAGGCGCTCCAAGCCGCCGTGGCGCTCGGAGCGGAAGAGGCAGAGCCTGCCGATCGGGCGCTCGCACGGTTCTCGCTGTCACTCTGGCCCGTGGGCGACCGCTACCGGATGCTTCTGGCGCTGGCCCGGAGGGACCTCGGCATGGACCGTGTCGCAGGGATCCTGGTGCCCGCCCGGGTCAGGGTCACGGCCATCATCGAGCGGGGACAGCGGGACGGCGTCTTCCACTCCCACCTGCCGGCCCCGGTGCTGAGCGCCGGCTTGGAGGCGATGACGGTCGCCCTGCTGGAAGAGGTCAACTCGGGGGCTCTGGAGGACGACGGCACCCGCGTGGCCGTGACCACGCTCATCGCGGCCGGTGTGTCGGAGCACCAGGCGCGAGCCATCGTCGACGACGTGGCCGCGACCCAGGACGTCCCTCGCGACTGAGCCGCGGCCCGGCCCTTCACCCCGAACATCGAACAGACCCCGGTGCCCAAGGCGCCGGGGTCTTCTCATGCACACCCCCACTTCTTTAGTTACCCGGAGATGTGCAATTATCGTGCTCTCGACTTCCGGCCCACAGGGGAGAAGCGCAGTGAACTTCGGCGGACCAGACGATCTGGCCTTCTCTCACCCCATGCCGGTGGCGGTCTTCGGAGACAGGTACGAGCTGCGCCTGCTGCTCGGCTCCGGAGGCATGGCCGAGGTGCATCTCGCGCACGATCTCCGGCTCGACCGCAGCGTCGCAGTGAAGACGCTGCGCACCGACCTCGCCTACGATCCGGCGCTCCAGGAGCGGTTCCGGCGGGAGGCCCAGTCCACCGCCTCGCTCAATCACCCGGCCATCGCCGCCGTCTACGACACGGGTGAACACCTCTCGTACGGGGCTCAGTTGCCGTACCTCGTGATGGAGTACGTCGAGGGCACGACCCTGCGCGAGGCCCTGCACTCCGGGCCACCGCTGACCGTCGAACGCGCCTTGGAGGTGACGGCCGGAGTCCTGGAGGCGCTCGCTCATTCCCACCAGCACGGCATCGTGCACCGGGACATCAAGCCGGCCAACGTGATGATGACCTGGTCCGGCCAGGTCAAGGTCATGGACTTCGGCATCGCCCGGGACACGCGGGACGTCGGCATGACCCAGACCTCCATGGTGATCGGCACCGCGCAGTACCTCTCCCCGGAGCAGGCGATGGGACACGCCACCGACGCCCGCTCCGACCTGTACTCGGTGGGTTGTCTGCTCTACGAACTCCTCACCCTTCGCCCGCCGTTCGCCGGCGACTCGCCGATGGCGGTGATGTATCAACATGTCCAGGAGGAACCACGGCCGCCGAGCCTCTACAACCCCGAGGTCGGCCCACAGGTCGACACGATCGTCCTGCGGGCCCTGACGAAGGACCCCGCGTACCGCTACCAGTCAGCGCAGGAGATGCTCGCCGACGTAGAGGCGTATCTCGGGGCACCGACTGTCCTGGACCGGACATTCGACGGTGGCGACGAGGAACCGGACGCCGGCGAACCGGCGGAGAGCGGTCGCCGCAGAGGAAGTGCCGCGCTGATCGGGGTGGGTTTCGCGGTCGTCGTCGTGGCGCTCGTGCTCGGCTGGTTCATGTTCGGGCGCGGTACGGCCGACGACGGCAAGGCGGACGTACCTGATCTTGTCGGCGAGACCCTTGAGGACGCCCGGCGTAGGGCGGACAACGTCGGGCTCACGCTCAACGTCACCGAGAAAGAGCCCTGCGCGGACCAGCCTGAGGGCCACATCTGCGAACAGACTCCGGTGGACGGTCGGCTCGACAAGGGCGATGCCGTCTCGGTCACCGTCTCCACCGGCGCGCCGAAGGTCGAGGTGCCGGACGTCACGGACAAGGACGAGGACGACGCCTCCCGGATCCTGGAGGACAAGGGCTTCAAGGTGAAACTCCGGCACAAAGTGTCCGACGACGACGCCGGGACCGTCCTGGAGCAGGACCCGGCCGGCGGCGAGAGCGTCGAGAAGGGCACCGAGATCACCCTCACGGTGGCCAAGGAGGCCGAGAAGGCCACGGTGCCCGACCTCACCGGCAGCACTTTGAGCGAGGCCCGCAAGCTGCTCGCCGAACACGACCTCGAACTCGGCGACACCACCGAGGTGGAGAGCAGCGCCGAGGCCGGGACCGTCGTCGAACAGAGCGCCACCGCGGGACAGAAGGTCGAGCCCGGTACCTCGATCGACGTCCAGCTCGCCAAGTCGGTGCAGACCGTGCAGATCTCCACGGACATCCTCGGAAAAACGCTTGCCGAGGTCCAGAACGAGCTGGGCGCACTCGGTCTCCAGGTCACCGTCGCCTCCGGGTATCCCCAGGCTTCCGACGCCGTGGTCACGTCGAGCACCCCGGCGGCAGGGAGCGAGGTCGAGGCGGGCAGCACGGTGGTCGTCGTCACCGAGGAGGCCGAGGACGCCTCGTCGGACGCCGGGACACCGGCCGGCGACACGGAGACGACGCCGGGCTCGACGACCGACGGCCAGTAAGGCTTCCTGCCTGTGACCACCGCGCCCCAGCAGAGTTTCTGGCGATCAGGCCTACATCCACTCCCCATGCCCTGGCGAACATCACTGGTCGGCTTGTGGCCTGGCTGTCAGCGGGCGGCGTAGTCCGCAGTGAGCCGGTCGAGGAACGTCATGAGCTTGGCGTTCATGCCGGTGTAGTCGTTGGCGCGCAGCTGGTCGGGCTGCTGGACGTAGGGGCGGTCAGCGAGCGCGGCCAGTGTCTTGGCGTCGTGCTCGATCAGGGCCTCGATGCAGTCCGGGGTGAACTCCATGTGGCACTGGAAGCCGTACACGTAACGACTGTAGGCGACGATCTGGCGGGGGCATCCGGCGCTGGTGGCCAGCACGGTCGCGTCGTCGGTGAGGCCCGGCATGTCGTTGTGCCAGTGGCCGGTGTGGAAGGAGTCGCCGAAGCCCGTCAGGAAGGGGTGCTCGCGGCCGGCGTCGGTGAGCGTGATGGGGAAGGAACCGATCTCCGTGTTCGGGCTGGGCGCCCAAGCGGCGCCGAGGGACTCGCCGACGAGCTGGGAGCCGAGGCAGATACCGATGACGGCCTTGTCCGCCTCGATACAGGAGGAGATGAGGGACTTTTCCGCGGCGGCGTCGAAGTGCGGGCACTCCTCGACGGTCGTGCTGGGCTGCTGGGGGCCGCCCATCACGATCAGCAGGTCGATGTCCTGGCCGGACGCGGGCAGCACGTCGCCCTCGTAGACCCGGGAGAGGCCGAGGTCGTGGCCCCGGGATCTGGCCCAGTCCTCGAAGGCCCCGGGGGCCTCGAATGCCTCGTGGACGACGATGTGTGTGCGCATGGCTGTGCGAGCCTCTCTGTTTGATTCTGTTTGTCCGTCGGAAAGGGCAGCCGGGAACCGGGCTGGTCCCGGTGCGGGTCAGGCGGGGTGGGCGTGGAGGACGGCGGCGAGGTCGTCGGTGAACTCGCGGGCCTGCTGCGCGGTGAGCGTGGAGGTGGTCACCCGGATCTCCTGACTGGCGACGGGACCGGCGGCGAAGAGGTGGCCCGGCTGCACCGCCCACCCGCGTCGTGCCAGCGCATCCGCGACCTGACGCGCCTCCGTGCCCAGTGGAACCCAGACGTTCAGGCCGTCCGGCCGGTAGCCGCCTGGACGGCCGATATCCCGCTTCCCCAGCTCGGCGAGCAGCAACGCGCTGCGCTCGGCATAGGCGTCACGCGCCCGGGCGGTCAGGTCCGTCACGTGCGGGTCGCTCAGCAGCCGGTACACCGCGTACTGCAGCAGTCGGCTCACCCACGTCGTCCCGGTGTTCAGCCGCGTCTGCAGACGGTGGGCGCTCTCCTCGTCCGTCGCGACGAGCGCGAGGCGAAGGTCCGGCCCGAGGAACTTCGACACCGAGCGCACCAACGCCCACCGGGAGACCTCGGGCGGCGTGATCCGGTCGTACGGCGAGTGGGAGACGGCCCAGAAGTGGTCGTCCTCGATGACCAAGACCTGGGGGTACGCCGCGAGGACCGACCGCAGTTCGGCGGCGCGCTCGCGGGTGACGCTCACACCGGTCGGGTTGTGGGCCCGCGGCGTCAATACCACCGCCCGCGCCCCGCCCTCCAACGCCGCCCGCAGGGCGTCCGGCCGCATCCCCGCCTCGTCGACCGGGACCGCGACGGTGCGAAGGCCGTTCAGACGCAGGGTGCCGATGCTGGCCAGGAAGCACGGATCCTCCACCGCGACCGCGTCGCCCCGGGTGAGATAAGCGTTCAGCAGCCGCTCCGTGGCGTCGACCGCGCCATGCGTGACCAGAATCTGGAAACCGTCCCGGGAGACGTCCGGCGCGAACCGCTCCCGCGCCCATGCGGCCAGGTCCGGATCGACCGACGGCGCGCCGTACAGCGCGGGCCGGTACCCGCCGCCCCGAAGCGCCTGCAGCGCATCGGGGAGCAGCTCCGGGTCGGGGTTGCCGCTGGCCAGATCGATGAGCCGGCCACCGAACCACGCCCCCTCACCGGCCAGTTGCGGTACCCCCGTCACGACCGTCCCGCCGCGGCCGCGGGTCTCCGCCTCGCCGGCGGCCACCAGCTGCCGGTACGCCGAGGCCACCGTGTTCCGGTTCACCCCCAGTTCCTCGGCCAGCTTGCGCACCGGCGGGAGCAGATCCTGCGGCGCCAGCTGACCCGACGCGATCAGGTCCCGCACACTGCCCGCGATCTCCGTCGCCGTCGTCCCGCTGATCTCCACCGGGTACCACCTCCTCACCGCAAGAACATTTGTCATAGGATATAAAAAATATGTCCTATGACAAATTCAGGGACGGTGGCCGTGCGCCGCTCAAGGCACGGCCCGTCCTGGGGGTGTGGGAGGCCGGAATCGGGGTTCCGGCCTCCGGTGTACGGGGCTCAGGCCCCCACGGTCTCGGTCTGTTCCTCGGTTGCCGGCGCCGTCTCTTCCTGGCGGTGCTTGCCGGTGTGCTTGCGGCCGGGCAGGACGGCGATGACGATCAGGGTTCCGGCGGCCATGATGATGCCGCCGATGAGGCTGGTGTGGGCGATGGCGTGGGCGAAGGACTCGTGCACCGCGCCCAGCAGGGTCTGGGCCTGCTCGGCGCCGCCCTGGGGGTTCTTGGCGACCTGCTCGGCGACCGCGATGCCGCCGCCGACGGAGTCCTTGGCCACGTCCATGGCCTCGGCCGGGAGGTGGCCGCCGACCATGTCGGTCAGCTTGTCCTTGTAGGACGTGGCCAGCAGCGACCCGAGGATGGCGATGCCCAGGGCGCAGCCGAGTTCCAGCGCGGTGTCGTTGGCGCCGCCGCCTACGCCCAGTTCCGACTCGGGGAAGGAGCCCATGATGGTGTCGGTGGCGGGGGACAGGCTCAGGCCGATGGCGAACCCGAGCAGCAGCAGGGGTGCCAGGAAGTCGGTGTAGGTCGAGCCGGACTCGATCTGCGTGAGCAGGAAGACGCCCGCCGTGCCGATCACCATGCCAGTGCCGACCACGACCTTCACGCCCAGCTTCGGAGCCAGCTTGCCGGTGACCGCGGCGCCGACGAACACGGCTCCGGCCAGGGGCAGCAGGCGGATGCCGGTCTCCAGGGCGTCGTAGCCGAGGACGAACTGCAGGAACTGGGTGGAGTAGTAGATCGAGCCGAAGGTGCCGAAGAAGAAGAACAGCACCGCGAGCATCGAGCCGCTGAAGGGGCGCTCGGAGAACTTGCGGACGTCCAGCATGGGGTTGGGGTGCTTCAACTCCCAGGCCACGAAGGCCAGCAGACCCACCCCGGCGACCACGGCCGCGGTGATCGGGCCGGCGCCCCAGCCGAAGTGCGGGCCCTCGATGGTCGCGTAGACCAAGCAGCCGACCGAGACGATCGACAGCAGACCGCCGACGTAGTCGATCCGGCCCATGCCCTCCGCCTTCGACGGCGGCACCAGGAGCAGCGCACCGACCACGCCGAGGACGGCGACGGGGACGTTCATGAGGAAGGTGGAGCCCCAGGCGTGGTTCTCCAGGAGCCAGCCGGCAGCCAGCGGGCCGGCGGCGATGGCGAGGCCGGAGGTGGCGGACCAGGCGGTGATCGCCTTGGCGCGCTCGGCGCGCGGGAAGATCGCGACCAGCAGTGACAGCGTGGCCGGCATGACGACGGCCGCGCCGACGCCCATGATCGCGCGGGCAACGATGACGAGGTTCGTCTCGGAGACCAGGCCGCCCATCACCGAGCCGCCGATGAAGATCAGCAGGCCCAGGACGAGCGCACCGCGGCGGCTGTACTTGTCGCCTATCGCGCCGAGCACGAGCATCAGCGCGGCGTAGGGGACGGTGTAGCCGTCGATGACCCACTGCAGGTCACTGCTGCTCAGCCCCAGGTCCTTGGTCATGTCGGGGGCCGCCACGATCAGCGACGTATTCGCCATGACCACGATCAGCAGGCTCAGGCAGAGCACCAGCAGCGCCCACCAGCGGCGTGGATACGGCTCGGTCATCTTCTCGACGGGTGTCTTCGCAAAGAGCGGCATCGTCAGGCTCCTCGGCAGGAGGTGAAGCGGAGGCTTCGGGGTGCGGATCGATGGGAGCGGTGCGCGTGAGGCCAAGAGAAGGCCATGCACCATGGGCAGTTAATTGCCCGCTGATGTGCAGACTAGTTTATTGCCCGTGGGTGTGCAACTATCGAGTCGTCCTCCCCGCCGAACCGGAGGTCCGACATGACCCAGGCACCCGTTACAGCCGCCCCGGAACGCAGCCGAACCCTGCTCACGCGGGCCCGCATTCTCGAAGCGGCCAGGCAAGAACTCGGCCGCGACCCAGAGAGCAGCCTCGGCGACATCGCCGAGGCGGCAGGCGTGGTGCGCCGTACGGTCTATGGCCACTTCAATGGCCGGGCCGCACTCATAGAGGGGCTGGTGGAGGAGGCCGCGCAGGCGTTGCGGGAGGCGCTCGCGGTGCAGCGGGCCCCGGTGGCGGATGCCGTCACGGAGCTGGCGCGCTTCGTCCTCGCGGTATGGCCTGTCGGTGACCGCTACCGCATTCTGCTGCGCCTCGCCCCTCACGACCTCGGACCCGAACGGGTTGCCGAAGTCCTCGCCCCCGCGCGCGACACGGCGGAGACGATCATCTCCCGGGGGCAGCGGCAGGGAGCTTTTCAGACGAGCGTTCCGCCGGCGGTGCTGACCCGGGCTCTGGAGGGACACCTGCTGGGGCTCCTGGACTGCGTGAACAGCGGGGCCTGGAGCGACGACGGCACGGGCACCGCGACCGCTGCCCTGATCGCGATGGGCGTGGACGGTCCCAGCGCCGCGACGTGCGTTCGCGGGCTCGGCCGACCCGAAGGCGACGCCGCGTAGACACCTTCCCGATGCACCACTCGAATTGGAGAACCATGTACCAGTCCCACCCCGACGAGGAGTACGTCGGCGAGCCCTACTACGGCGACGGTGCCGTGTACGTAAGCCCCCCGACCCGAACCCGGCGGCGTCTGATCATCGCCGCCGCATCCGTGGCGGCATTGCTGATCGGTACCGTCGCGGTCGACCGGATCGCCGCCGCGCGCGCGGAGAGTCGTACGGCCAAGGCATTCCAGGACGGCATGGGAACCGCCGATCGGCCATCGGTGCACGTCAGCGGCTTTCCCGTGCTGACCCAGCTCGCCGAAGGCCGCCTGAACCACGTCGACCTCACCGCCCACGACATACCCGCGAACGGCACGACCCGGCCTCTGCCGGTGACAAAACTGACGGTCGACATGGACGGACTGAAGACTTCGGGAAGCGCCGACGAGGCGCATGCCCGCAGCGTTCGGGCAACCGCTCACCTGTCCTACGCGGACGTGTCGAGCGCGCTCGGCGTGGAGGTGTCGCAGGGCGACGAGTCGGGCCGGATCAACGCCACGGCCAGTCTGCCGCTCGTCGGCGACGTGACCGTGAGCGCGGCCGTTTCGGCGGCGAGCGGCAACAGCATCTCCTTCACCGACGTCCGCGCCGAGCAGGGTGAACTGCTCCCTCCGCTGAAGTCGCTGATCGACAAGGCGCTGGACGAGCCCATTCCTCTGCAGAACGTGCCCGAGGGACTCCACCTGCGGTCGGTCGCCACCACAGAGAACGGGATCGACGCCCGCTTCACCGGCCGATCGGTCACCTTCAGCCCAGACTCGTCGTCGGGCTCCTAGCGGCAGGGCGGTCAGTCAAGGTCGGGCAGGGGGCGCCGGGCGACCTCGTGGGCGTCGTCCGGTGACAGGCCCAGCATCCGCAGGACCATCTCGGCGAGGTTCACCGCGGCCTCGTCGCCGTCCACCTCCGGGCGGGCAAAGCGCAGCTCCACCAGCGACAGCAGGGTTCCGCCCAGCGCAGAGAGGGCGACCACTGGGTCAAGGGTGGTGAAGCGGCCGGAGGCGATGCCGACCTGGAGATCGCGCAGGGCCCGGCGGGCCAGGCCGTTGTCCGAGTGGATGTGTCCCAGTCCTCGGCGGCGCAGGACCTGCATCAGCTCCGGATGGGAGTCGGCCATGCGGGCGCTGAGTCTGAAGCCGGCGGCGACCAGCTCCGCCGGGTCGTCGATCCCGGCCAGGCGCTCGTCGAAGTTCTGGCCGAACTCCTCCAGGGCGTCCACCACTGCCGTCTCGAACAGCTCCGCCTTGGAGTCGAAGTGGTTGTAGAAGGAGCCGAAGCCCACGTCCGCACGTTCGGCGATCGCCTGGATGCTGGCGCTGGTGTCACCGCTCTCGGCGAGTATCTGCCGGGCCGCTCGCACGAGAGCCCTGCGGGTCTCCGCACGACGCCGCTCGAACCGGTTGCTGGGCGGGGCTGACGTAGACATGCGCAGAGTCTAACCGTCGGGACGATGACGATCGCAGTCCTGATGAATTCGTCATTTCCTGCCGCGAACATCTTGACGACAGAACTGTCACAGTTGATGATTTCCTCATTACGGCAATGTTGCTCGGAGGGCACCATGTCTGAAATCCGCGTCAACGGGGCCGACGTCATCACGGCCCACCAGGACCTCCACAGCGAGCAGGGCGCCCTGCGCGGCGAACACCCCGGCCGCTCCCGGAACCCTGTGATCAAGGCGGCCGACCTGGCCTGGCTGGAGTTCCAGAAGCCCGACCTGGACCGCGCCGAGGTCTTCGCCCGGGACTTCGGGTTCGGCATCGCAGCGCGCACCGAGCGGGAACTGTGGCTGCGCGGCACCTTCGCCGGCTCGCCCTGCATGGTGATCCGCAAGGGCCGCACGTCCCGCTTCATCGGCCCGGCGTTCCGCGCCGCGGAGCGAGCCGACCTCGACCGGCTGGCCCGCGCCACGGGCACGTCCGTGCGGGAGACTGACGTGCCGGGCGGCGGCCACTCGGTCGACCTGCTCGACCCCTCGGGCTTCCCGGTCCGGGTCGTGCACTGCGCCGAACAGCTCCCCGCGCTGCCGGAGCAGCAGCCGCTGCTGCTGAACTTCGGCACGGATCACCGTCGTACGAACACCACCCAGCGCCCGCCCCGCGAACCGTCCCGCATTCAGCGCCTCGGCCATGTGGTGCTGGAGACAAGGGTGTTCGGCCGCGCCCTGGACTGGTACCTGGACACCCTCGGGATGATCGTCTCCGACTTCCTGTTCCTGGACGGACAGCGCGGTCGCGGCCCCACGATGGCATTCATCCGCTGCGACCTCGGCAGCGTACCGGCTGATCATCACACCCTGGCCATGCACCTGGGGCCGGGCACCGGGTACGTCCACTCGGCCTACCAGGTCACCGACCTGGACTCCATCGCCGCAGGTGGCGAGTACCTCAAGGAGCGAGGCTACAAGCGCAGTTGGGGCATCGGGCGGCACATCCAGGGCAGCCAGCTCTTCGACTACTGGCGCGACCCGGACCACTTCATGCTGGAGCACTTCGCCGACGGGGACCTGTTCTCCTGCGACGTGGAGCCGGGCTGGGCGCCCATGTCGACCAGTGGTCTCGCTCAGTGGGGCCCGCCGGCCACCCGTGACTTCCTCGGCGCCAGTCCCTCACCGCAGCGGGTCCGCGATGTCATCGAGGCCCTGCGCGGCGACAACGAGATGGACCCGGCCCGACTGTTCGGCCTGCTCAAGGCCGCCAACTCCTGAACCCCCGCACGCGAATCCCCTCACGAAGGCACTGACATGAGCACCAATGTCCTGCGCACCGCCGACGGCTGGTGGGTCGTCCGAGGCGACCGGGCCGTCCCCGTCGAAACCAAGGCCGTGACCACCGCCGAACTGCTGGCCGACCGCGCCGCCGTCCGCGAGGCCGCCGCCTCCGGCGAGCCGGGCACACCGATCGCCGACCTGGTGGCGATCTCGCCGGTCACCACGCCCTGCCGGGTCGTCGCCCAGATGGTCAACTATCGCAGCCACGCCCGCGATTCGGGCTTCAAGGGCGACATCCCGCCCGCCTTCTTCCGCAAGGCGTCCGGCTCGGTCAGCGGCCCCGGCGACGCCGTCGTCCGCCCCGCGCATGTGAGGTTCCTCGACTACGAGATCGAACTCGGGCTCGTCATGGGCGCGCCGCTGCCCGTCGGCACCGTGGTGGAGGAGCGGGACCTGCCGTCGTACGTCGCCGGACTGGTGATCACCAACGACATCAGCGCCCGCGAGGTACAGCTGACGAAGACGCAGTTCTACGAGAGCAAGTCGTACCCCACCTTCACGCCGACCGGTCCGTACCTCACGCTGCTCGAGCCGGACGACTTCGCCCATCTCCTCGATCTGCGCCTGACGTTGAGCGTCAACGGCGAGCTGCGCCAGGACCGCACCCTCGCCGACATGATCGTCCGCCCGGCGCAGGCGCTCACCCTGCTGGCCCGGTTCCAGGCCCTGAACGCCGGCGACCTGCTGCTCACCGGCACCCCCGGCGGCACCGCCCTCAAGGCTCCGCCGAAGGCCGTCGAGAAGATCGGCGCCCTGCTGCCGCCCGCTGTGAAGTGGAAGGCCTTCTTCAAGAGCCAGACGAAGAACCCGCACTACCTGAACGCGGGTGATGTCATCACCGCGACGATCGCGACCGCGGACGGCCGCATCAACCTCGGCGAGCAGCGCACGCCCGTCGCGGACGCGAACTAACACCCGAGGTGAGCCGCACATGAACGTCGACGAAGCCGCACGTGTGCCCGTCGTGATCGTCGGCGCCGGGCCGGTGGGCGTGACCGCCGCCCTCCTCCTGGCCCGGCGCGGAGTCCGCAGTGTTGTCCTCGAACGCCACGAGGACGTCTACCCACTCCCACGTGCCGTCGCAGGCGACGACGAGATCCACAGGATCCTTCAGGCCGCAGGTGTCGGTGAGGAGTTCACCGCGATCTCCCGCCCGGCGAACGGGCTGCGGCTGCTGGATGCCCGGCACCGGGTGATGGCCGAGTTCCGGCGCTCCCGGCAAGGGCACCACGGGTATCCGCAGTCCAGCATGTTCGACCAGCCCGAGCTGGAACGCGTGCTGCGTGACGCCCTGGCTCAACGCCCGGAATGCGACCTGCGCGGGGGTGCGGAGGTCACCGGTGTCGGCCCGGACACCACCGGACCCGTACGCGTCACCTACCGCGACGACCATGGCGAGCATGAGCTGTGGGCCGACGCGGTCCTCGGCTGCGACGGCGCCAACAGCCTCACCCGCGAAGCCATCGGCGGCGTCTGGGAGGACCTGCACTTCGAAGAGAAGTGGACCGTCATCGACGCCGAGACAACGGGCCCCGTCCGCTGCTGGGAGGGCGTCGACCAGGTCTGCGACCCCGACCGGCCCGGGACCTTCATGCGGGTGAACGACACCCGCTACCGCTGGGAGTTCCGGCTCCGGGACGGGCAGGAGACGGTCCGCGAGCTGATCGCACCGTGGCTGCCGACCTCGTACGACGGGGACTTCGAGGTCGTCCGCGAGACGCAGTACACCTTCCGGGCCCGCGTCGCCGACCGCTGGCGCAGCGGACGGGTCTTCCTGCTCGGCGACGCGGCACACCTCACCCCACCGTTCATCGGGCAGGGCCTGTGCGCGGGGCTGAGAGACGCCTACAACCTCACCTGGAAGCTCGCCCGGGTTCTCCAGCAGGGCGGCGACGAACGGCTGCTCGCGACCTACGAGAGCGAACGCAAGCCGCATGCACGGCATGTGGTCCGCCTCGCGGTCGCCATGGGCTGGGCCATGACCGGCGGCCAGGACGGCGCCGCCGCGTTCCGCCGCAGGGCGCTGGCCGCGGCCTGCCGGATACCGGGCCTGACCGAGCTGGCCGGCCGTGACCTCAGCCCGCCCCTGACCGCCGGGCCGCTGGTGCGGCGGGGCGTCCGCCGAGGTCTCGTGGGCACGCACTGCCCCCAGCCATGGGTGAGCGTCGCCGGACAACGTACCCGTCTCGACGACGCGCTCGGCGACTCCTTCGCCGTGCTGACCGCCTCCGAACCCGGCCCCGCGCTGACCGCGCTCGCCCACGGTCTCGGCGTGCGCGCGGTTCCGGTGACCGACCTCGGCGGCGACGGCACCCTCGCCGCCTGGCTGCGCGCCGGACGCGCGGACGCCGCCCTGCTGCGGCCCGACCGCGTCGTGATGGACGTCGTCCCGTCAGGCGGCCGCGACTTCACTTCGACCGCCGCATGGGCGTCCCTGCTGCACACCACACGAAGCCCTGTTCCTTCCGCACGGACGGCCCCGAAAAGCCTGTTGAGGAGTACGACGCGATGAGCACGCCCTTCTTCACGCCCGACCCGGAGGCGGCGGCCACCAGTCGCATCGCGGAGTTCGCCCGCTACGTCGGCGTGAACGACACCGACTACGCCGCCCTGCACCAGTGGTCGGTCACCCACCTGGAGGGCTTCTGGGGCGCGGTGTGGGAGTACTTCGCCATCGACTCCGACACCCCGTACCAGCAGGTCCTGGCCGACGAGACCATGCCCGGCGCCCAGTGGTTCCCCGGCGCCACCCTCAACTACGCCCACCACGCCCTGCGCAACGTCCGGGACGACAACACGGCGATCGTCGCCCTCGACGAGACCGGCTCCGGGTACGAGGTGACCGGCGGCCGGCTGCGCGACCTGGTGGCCTCCGTGACCGCCACCCTGCGTGATCTGGGCGTCGGCAAGGGCGACCGGGTGGTGGGCTATCTGCCCAATACCCCGCACGCCATTGTCGCGTTCCTGGCCGCAGCGAGTCTGGGCGCCGTGTGGTCGGTGTGCGGGCAGGACTACGCGCCCAAGGCCGCCGCCGATCGCTTCGCCCAGCTCGAACCCACTGTGTTGATCGCCGCCGACGGCTACCTCTTCAACGGCACCACCCACGACCGCCGCGACGCCGTCCTCGATCTCGCCCACGCGCTGCCGACGCTGAAGGCGACCTTGCTGGTGGACCACGTGGGTCTGCCGTGGCCCTCGCGGGCCTACCCATCGCTGGTCGTCCCGTGGGAGGACGCCTCCACCCGGACTGAAGAACTCGCGTGTGTGCCGGTGCCGTTCGACCACCCGCTGTGGGTGGTGTTCTCCTCCGGCACCACCGGTCTGCCCAAGGGCATCGTCCACGGCCACGGCGGCGTGCTGCTGGAGCATCTGAAGACCCTGGGCCTGCACTCCGACCTGGGCCCCGACGATCGACTCCTCTGGTACACCACCACCCACTGGATGATGTGGAACCTGGTCGTCTCCACTCTGCTCACCGGCGCCACGACCTGCACCTACGACGGCAGCCCGGCGCCCTTCGCCAAACCGGACGTCCTGTGGGAACTGGCCGCCCGCCACCGCGTCACCGTGTTCGGCACCAGCCCCCAATACCTGCTGGGCATGGCCAAGTTCGGCATCGACCCGGCGGTGCACGACCTGTCGTCGATCCGCGTGGTGGGCTGCACCGGCTCCGCCCTGCCGGCCTCTGCCTACCCGTGGGTCCGTGACCACGTGGGGGAGAGGGTGCTGCTGGTCTCCATCAGCGGAGGCACCGACATCGTCTCCGGCTTCGCGGGCAGCGCACCCAACACCCCCGTCTGGGCGGGCGAGTTGTCCGCGCCGCACCTGGGCGTGGCGCTGGCCGCGTACGACGCCGAGGGCCTGCCCGTCACCGACCAGGTCGGCGAACTGGTCGTCACCCGCCCCATGCCCTCCATGCCGCTGTACTTCTGGAACGACCCCGACGGCATCCGCTACCGCGACGCCTACTTCTCCTCCTACCCCGGCAGCTGGCGGCACGGCGACTGGATCACCCTCACGAGCCACGGCTCGGTGATCGTGCACGGCCGCTCGGACAGCACGCTCAACCGCAACGGAGTCCGCCTCGGCAGCGCCGACATCCATGATGTCGTCGAGCGCCTTCCCGAGGTCGCCGAGGCGCTGGTCATCGGCGCAGAGGAGCCGGACGGCGGCTACTGGATGCCGCTGTTCGTGGTCCCGGCGCCCGGTGTGACGCTGGACGACGCCCTGCGCGACAAGATTCGCGACGCCGTCCGCACGGGCGCCTCACCGCGCCACGTCCCCGACGAGATCCTCGAAGTCCCGGGCGTCCCGCACACCCGCACCGGCAAGAAGCTGGAGGTCCCGGTCAAGCGCCTGCTCCAGGGCGCCCCGGTCGAGGAGGTCGTCAACCCCGCCACCGTGGACAACCCCGAACTCATCGACCACTACGCGCGGCTGGGCGCCGAGCGCCGCGAGGGCTGGACCACCGCATGACCACTGTGCTCGCCATCGCCCTCTCTCTGGTCTTCCTCCCGTTGGGCCTGGCCAAGCTCGCCGCGATGCCGGTCATGCGGCAGGCAGCGGGCCACCTCGGTATGTCGGTCCAGCTCTACCGCGTTGTCGGCGCGCTGGAGCTGGCCGGCGTCGCCGGTCTGCTGATGGGGCTGGCCTGGACTCCGCTGGGCGTGGCCGCCGCGTCGGGCCTCGCTCTCCTGATGGCCGCGGCGGCCGTGGTCCACCTGCGTCATGGTGACCCGCCGGTGAGGTGCGCCCCCGCCGCCGTACTGGCCCTGATCGCCGTGACGTACGCGGCAGCGTCCGCCGGCTGACGCGCCTCCTGTACGAGCCGGGTGCGGGCAGCCCCTTGTGAGGGTGGCGGCTGCTCTTCCCCTGGCTCCCCCGCGGGTCGCCACCGCACACCCGGCCTCCCCCTCCCCCCGAGGCCGGGGCGGCCTGCGCCAACGTCCGGGGCCTGCGAGACGGCTGGGCTCGACAGGCCCCGGACGTGCTGTCCCTGATATGACCTCGGCCTTGGCGGTGTCAGTCGCGCTGCGAGACAGCGGAGGGCGTCCCGCTCGGCTGTGCCGGCGGCTTGGGCAGGTCGCGTCCTTCGATGTCCACGTTCGGCAGGACCTTCTGCAGTCGGGGAGGCAGCCACCAGCCGGCCTGGCCGACCCACATGAGGACGGCGGGCACGAACGTCATCCGGATCAGGAAGGCGTCGATCAGCACTCCAAAGGCCAGGGCGAAGGCGATCGGCTTCACGATCGCGTCCTGCATCGTGACGAAGACCGCGAAGACCGCCACCATGATCAGTGCGGCCGCGGTGACCACCCGGAACGCCAGAGGGGAGCCCTTCAGGACAGCCCGGCGGGCGTCGCCGCCATGGGCGTACCCCTCGTGGATGCTGGAGACGACGAACACCTCGTAGTCCATGGCGAGTCCGAAGAGCACGGCCATGAGGATGATCGGAAGGATGGACACAACCGGCCCGGTCTTCGCGACGTCGATGAAATCCGTGGCCCAGCCCCATTGGAATACCGCCACCACGGCACCGAACGATGCAGCGACCGAGAGCAGGAACCCGACCGTCGCCTTGACCGGGACCACGAGGGAGCGGAAGACGATCAACAGGATCAGCAGGCACAGGCCCACGACCACGATCGCGAAGGTCAGCAGCGAGTCGCTGAGTTTCTGGGACACATCGACGTTGACCGCGGTCTGGCCGGTGGCCTGGAGCGAGATCCCGGTTTCGGACCGGATCGAGGACTCCTTGTCCCGCAGTGCCTTGACCAGGTCGCTGGTGGCCTCGTCGCCTGAACTGGTGGTCGGCACCATGGTCAGCAGCGCGTGCTCGGAGTCGAGTTGCCGGGCCGCCGAGGCGAGAGCGACGCCCTCGGTGTCGGCCAGGTCCTGGCGCACAGTGTTGAGCTCGGCGGTCAGCTCCTTGGCGGAGGTCGCCTTGGCGTCGCTGGTGTTCATGAGGATCAGCAGTGGGCCGTTGAGGCCGGGGCCGAACTCCTCGGTGATGGTGTCGTAGGTCTGGCGCTGGGTGGTGGACTCCGGGGCGCTGCCGTTGTCGGGCAGTGCGAGTTGGAGGTCACGGGCGGGCCAGGCTGCGACCAGGAGTCCCGCGGTGACGAGGACGACGGTGAGAGCGGGTACGCGAGTTACCGCCCGCACGCACCGGGCGCCGAGCGTCGGTTTCGGCTCGGCCTGGTCGCCGAGCGGGGGCGCCTTCTTGGGCTTGGGCTTCAGCCGGTCGCCCGCGAATCCGAGCAACGCGGGGAGCAGGGTGAGGGCGACGAGTGCGGCGATCGCCACGCCACCCGCGCCGGCCAGTCCCATCGCGGTCAGGAGGGGTGCACTCACGGCCGAGGCCGGTGGTTCACCGGCACCACGCGACCCGTGGGTGCGCGCTGCTCGCCGCCGTGTCGGCCCGGCGGCAGCGGCACCGTCGGGGTGACGACAGCTGCCGGCTGACTGCTCGGCACGCGCTCCGTCCGCACGAGAGGCCCCTCGACGTCTGAGGGCTCATGAGCCTGCCGTTCGGCGTAATGTCGACAGTGTGGAGCTGGCCGCCGAGGGTCTCATGTCCCGTGCCGCGCGTGAGCTCGCCCCGCGAGCGGACGAGCTGATCGCCGATGTGACGCGACGCCTGCGGCGTGAGGTTCCCGAGCTGTGGAGCGCCCCGGACCTCGCCCGCATGACCTCCGAGAACATCGCCGAACACGTCGTCGGCGTCCTGGCCGGCTTGGAGCTCGGCATAGAGCCGAGCGACATCGAACCGCCGTCGGCCGACGCGGACCGCGCACGTCGGCTGGCCCGGCACGGCACGCCCGTCACCGCGATGCTGCGGGCACACCGGCTCGGTCAGGGCGTCGTCCTCGACAGACTGCTCGCGGAGATACCCCGGCTGACCAACGATGGCGAGCTGATCAGCGCGGCATCGCGCCGACTGCTCTCGATGGCCACCGGATACGTCGACCGCGCCTCCGAGCAGGGCGTCCTGGCCTTCCAGGACGAACGGGACCGTCGACTGCAGTGGCGGCTGTCCGTGGTCAATGAGGCCGGCCTGCGCATCGGAACCACTCTGGACATCGCCCGCACCGCCCAGGAGCTGGCAGACCTCGCCACCGACCACATCGCCGACCTCGTCACCGTCGATCTGCTCGACTCCGTGGTCCAGGGGCAGGGCGCTTCCGCAGCGGGCCCGCTCGTACTGCGCAGGATGGCCCAAGGGGCGGTGGCGGGAGGTGGGCCGGAACCGACTGTCGAGGTGCAAGAGCTCCATACCTGTCCGGCAGGATCCCCCTCGGCTCGCGCCCTGGCCACCGGGCAGCCCTCCCGGTACACGGAGGGGAGCCGGTCGACGCTGGTCGTGCCGCTGAGCGCGCGCGGCACGACCCTCGGCGTCGCACAGTTCTCCCGGTACCGCACCCCCGACCTCTTCGACGACGAGGATCTGCTCCTCGCCCAGGAGGTCGCGGCCAGGGCAGCGGTGGCCGTCGACAACGCCCGCCGCTACACGCACGCCCGTGCCATGGCCCTCACTCTGCAGCGCAGTCTGCTGCCGCGGCGTGCGGCAGAACAATCCGCCGTCGAGGTCGCCTGCCGCTACCTGCCTGCCGGTGCCCAGGCCGGCGTCGGCGGCGACTGGTACGACGTGATCCCCTTGTCCGGCGCCCGGGTCGCCCTGGTGGTGGGCGACGTGGTCGGCCACGGCATCCACGCCGCCGCCACGATGGGGCGCCTTCGGACCGCGGTCCGCACCCTCGCCGACATCGACCTGCCCCCCGACGAACTGCTGACGCACCTGGACGACGTCGTCATCCGGCTGTCCGCCGAAGCCTCGGCCGACCCCGACACGGAGGTGGCCGGGGACATAGGCGCCACGTGCCTGTACGCCGTCTACGACCCCGTCGCCGGCCGCTGCTCTCTGGCCCGCGCGGGGCACGTACTGCCGGCCGTGGTGACCCGCGACGGAACCGTCGATCTTCTCGATCTGCCGCCCGGCCCGCCGCTGGGCCTGGGCGGCCTGCCGTTCGAGGCGACGGACGTCGACCTGCCCGAAGGCAGCCTGCTCGCCTTGTACACCGACGGCCTGATCGAAGCCCGCGACCACGACGTCGAGACGGGCCTCGCCCTCCTGAGCCACGCACTCACCCGGCCCTCCGCATCCCTGGAGGCAGCCTGCGACACCGTGCTCCGAGCCCTCCTACCCGCCGACCGCCCCCACGACGACGTCGCCCTGCTGCTGGCCCGCACCCGCACCCTCGGGGACGGCCAGGTCGCCGCCTGGGACCTCGACGCCGACCCGGCGATCGTGACCGAGGCCCGCGCGAGCGTCACCCGGCAGCTGGCCGCCTGGGGCCTGGACGACCTCGACTTCACCACCGAACTCGTGGTCAGCGAACTCGTCACCAACGCCATCCGCTACGGCCGACCCCCCATCCACCTGCGTCTCATCCGCGACCGCGCCCTCCTGTGCGAGGTGTCCGACGACGGCAACACCACCCCCCACCTGCGGCGGGCCCGCGCCTTCGACGAGGGCGGGCGTGGCCTGCTCCTTGTCGCCCAGCTCGCCGAGCACTGGGGGACGCGCCATGCCCGGCACGGCAAGACGGTCTGGGCCGAGCTCAGCGAGACCGGAAACGCCGGGCTCCTGGAGTTGGCGTCTTTGTCTTGAGGCGACGTCTCGATTGGTGGTGTCCGTAGGCTTCGCTCATGGAGCGTGGGCTTGAGACGGTGTGCCGGGTCTGCGGGCTGGACGTTGGTGAGGTGCGCTTCGACGATCACGGCTTGGCGCTGTTCGTCGTCTGTGATTGCTGCGGTACTGAATCCGGCGTCGGAGACGACACCCTGGCTCAGGCCCGCCGCCTTCGTGGCCGTTGGCTCGCCGCTGGATCCGCATGGTTCGAGCCCAAAGCCCGACCGTGAGATGGCGTTGTGGAGCTGGAGGATCAAGAAGGACTACGGCCTCACTCATCACAGCGACAGCGGGTCGCAATACGTGTCAATTCGGTATGCCGACCGGCTGTCCGACGTCGGCGGGCGTTGTCGACGTCGGCGGGCGCAGTCGTGGCGTGGAGCGGGGCGTTCTCCGCGGCTCAGCCGGCCACGGCGGCCTTGGTACGAGCGCGAACGGTGGAGGCCGACTTGGCGGGCGCTTCGGCGTGACCGATGCTCTTCAGGGCGACGGTGACCAAGGCCGTGACGAGGGCGCCCGCCGCGACGGCGGCGACCATCAGCAGCGGCTTGCCGAGCTTGTCGGAGGCGAGGAATCCGCCGTACGGCACGGCCATGGTCGAGCCGAACGTCATGACCAGTACGCCGGCGACGGAGCCTCCGGCCATGCAGGCCGGGATCACCCGCAGGGGGTCGCGCAACGCGAAGGGGACCGCGCCCTGGGGCGAGGCGGCCATGGAGAGCAGCCACGCCACCTTGCCGTACTGGCGCTCGGACTCGGTGAACAGCCGGCGCCGCGCAAGTGTCGCCAGCGACATGCCCAGAGACGGGGCCATGGCGGCCGCCAGCACCGTGGCCATGAAGGTCAGGTGGTCCGGGGTGGGGGTGTACGTGTCGACACCGGCGAGGGCGTAGCCGAACGCGATCTTGTAGACGGCTCCGCCGAGGTCGCAGCTGATGGCCAGGCCGAGCACCAGACCGAGCACCAGGTGGTGGTCGGTGAGCTCCCACTTGATCAGCTTCCCGTTGAGTCACGAGTTGAGATGGGCGAGCCCAGGTTCGACCAGCCCGGAGAAGAACGCGACGCCGACCAGGGTGGAGAGCAGGGGGACGGCCGCCGCGAAGAGGGTGCGCCACTTGTCGGAGACGGTGATCCGCTGGAGCGCGTGGGTCGTGATGCCGGCGAGCACACCTGCTGCCAGGCCTCCGAGGTAGCCGGTGTTCATGCTCATCGCGGTCACGCCACCGACCAGGGCCGGGATCAGCGCCACTCGGCCGGCGATGCCGTAGGCGATGTACAGGGCGATGGCCAGACCCAGCATCTGCAGGGCGAGGTTGCCGGTGTGCAGCATGACCGTGGCCCAGCTGTCGGGTCGGAGCCAGGAGAAGCTGCTGCCCGTGACGGCCGTGGACGCCGCGGTGATCTGCCAGCCCCCGATCACGTAGGCGAGGAGGACCAGGATGCCCCCGACGCCGGTCAGGGCGGCCAGGGCGTCTGTCCCCTGGGCGATCCACTCGCGAAGTCGGGTGACGGACAGGCCGCCCGCCACGGGCTGCCGGTCCACGGCGCGGACAGAACGGGTGGGGGACATGGGTCTGACCCCAGGGGTGTGCAGTGCTGCGCGGGAGGCGGGAGGGTGGTTCTGAGGGGCTTGACGGCGCGCGGTCCGGGGAGTGGCCGTTGGTCGGCGCTCCGGGCCGTCGCGTACGGGAGACGGTGGCGTGAGGGGTGTCGTGTCCGGCAGGGTGTCGTCTGCCGCAGCGCGTGTGCGCGGACGACACCCAGCGTCGGGCTCGGTGCCGGCGGCGCCGACGCCGAGCCCGGCGGAGCCGGTCAGGACGCGCCTTTGAGGCGCGGTGCCGTGCTTCCAGCGCGAGTCCGCCGCGCCGCAACCAGGGCGGCCCCCACGCGATTGCCCGCCTGGCGAGCCGCCGATCTCTGTCGCGCAAGGCGCCCACGGCTGCGCCGCGCCTCCGTGTCAGGTCCCGGGGCGGCGGTGGTCCTCCTCGTCCCACGTCCGGGTGTCGCGCGGCTCGACGTACGGCTCATCGTCGGCCCGGTGGCCTCCGGCGACGGCGCGTTGACGCGCCAGCTCCGCGTCGAACTCCAGGCCCAGCAGGATCGCCAGGTTGGTGATCCACAGCCACACCAGGAAGATGATCACGCCCGCGAGAGCGCCGTACGTCTTGTTGTAGGAGCCGAAGTTCGCCACGTACAGCGCGAACCCGGCGGAAGCGGCTATCCAGATCAGCAGCGCCAGGAAGCTGCCCGGCGTGATCCACCGGAAACCGCGGACGCGCGCGTTGGGAGCGGCCCAGTACAGGACCGCGATCATCACCGTGACCAGGGTGAACACGACGATCAACGCGCTGATCACCGCCATCACCATCAGCACGACGGTCACGCCGACCCGTACCGGCAGCACCTTCCACACCGGCCGGCCCTCGGGGATGTCGTAGACCGCGTTGGCGCTGCGGATGAACGCGGCCACATAGCCGGACGCCGACCACACCGCGAGCACCAGACCCACGACGGCCATGAGCGAGCCGAGCCCGCCCCTGCCCTGCATCTGCTGCACCGCGCCCCGCAGGATGTCCTGAGCCGCGCCCGGGGCGAGCTTCTGGATGTTGTCCAGCACCGCCCGCGTGGCCGACTGCCCGACGACCCCCAGCAGTGACACCAGCGCGAGCAGCGCCGGGAACAGCGCCAGGATCGAGTAGTAGGTCAGCGCCGCGGCCCGGTCGGCGAGCTCGTCCTTCTTGAACTCCTTCAGGGTGCCTTTCAGCACCGCTGCCCAGGGCCATATCGGGTTTTCACTCGCTTATCGGTCGTCCGACCCGTCGGTCTTCCCGCTCCGCGTCAGCCCGTGAGCAACACGTCCCGGACCGCTCTGGCGCGCAGCTCCTCCAGCGTGTTCATGTGCCGCTCGGCCCGTGCGATCAGTCCGTCGAGCTCCTGCTCGTCGAGGCGGCCGTCCGCCTCGGCCAGGGTGCGCAGCGTGCGCCAGCCGAGTTCTTTGCCCTTCACCCCCAGCCGGAGGAACTCGAGTTCGATCACCAGCGTCAGAGGTGAACGCCTGTAGAGGCGCCCATTGCTCTTGAGACGCCCCAGCAGCTCGACCGCGCCGGATGCCACGACCTTGTAGCGGCGCTTCGGCACGCCCAGGCTCCGCATGATGCGCAGCAGGCTCGCACGGTCCTCGGCGATCTCGCCCGCGAGGTGCCGCAGTGGTTCCGCGTAGGGCGGGTCGCGATGCGACCGGGCCATGAACAGGGAGCGTCCGGCTCCGACCGTGGAACCTGCCAGGTGGTCGTTGAGGTAGATCCCGAGCAGGTCCGTGCGGATCCTGCGGAGCTGCGGGCGGGTGCCCGGCATCGGTGTCGTCATGGCTCATGCCCTCGCTTCTCTCGCCCGGGTGCGGCTACGTTGCACGAGTACCCAGGCGGAACGTGTCCAGCCCCGGTGGCATCCTGCCCGGAGCGACGAGAGTGCGCAGCACCGGCCCAGCCCTGAGCAGGACGGACTGTCGGCCTTGACCTGCCGCCAAGGGCTCCTGGCGGAGGCCGTGGCGGCGGTCCGTGGATGCCTCAGTCGCCGGCCAGTGACATGTGGACGGAGGAGACCGCGCCTGCGCCGTCGCCGACGGCGGTGGCCACTCGTTTGGTCGAGCCCGCGCGGAGGTCGCCGACCGCGAAGACCCGGGGGGCGCTTGTCTGGAAGGGCAGGGGCGCAGGGGACGACCACAGCCGGCTGTCGGTGAGGACGAAGCCGTCGTCGTCCTGGGCCACGCCCGCGAGCCAGTCCGAGGCAGGGGCGGCGCCGATGAAGCAGAACAGCGCGCGGCTGTCCAGCCGGTCCCGGCGCCCATCGGACCTCTCGACGACGATCGAGGTGAGGGAGTTCTCGCCGGCCAGTCCGCGGACGGTGCTGTGCGTGTGGACGTGGATCCGGGAGTGGGCCCGGATCCGGTCGGTGAGGTAGGACGACATCCGGGCCTCCGGGTCCGCGCCGCGGATGATCAGCTGCACCGTGGCGCCCCACGCGGCGAGGGACAGGGCCGCCTGTCCGGCGGAGTTGGCACCTCCTACGACGGTCACCGGCTGGTCCTCGTAGCCTCGGACGTCGAGTTCGGTCGCGGCGTACCGGATGCAGCCGGACTTCTCGAATGCCGCCCATCGTGGGATGTCGAGGCGCCGGTAGAGCGCCCCGGTGGCGGCGATCACCGCGCGGGACGGGATGCGCCTGCCGTCGTGCAGCAGGACGGTCGGCCGCCGGTGGTCGGAGAGGTCGAGGCCGGCCACTGTGCAGGGCGAGTGGATCCGTACGCCGAACTTGAGCGCCTGGACCATCGCGAGGCGGGTGAGGTCCTCGCCGCTGACCCCGTGCGGGAAGCCCAGGTAGTTCTCGATCCGGGCGCTCGTCGCGGCCTGTCCGCCGAGGCCGGCGCGGTCCAGCAGTACGGTGGCGAGGCCTTCGGACGCCCCGTACACGGCGGCGGCCAGACCCGCCGGGCCGGCGCCCACCACGACGAGGTCGACCGGACGTCCGTCGGCCCGGTAGGTGAGACCGAGCGCCTCCGCCACGGAGGTGGGTGTCGCGCGCCGCAGTACCGAGCCGCCCACCATCGCGGCCGGAAGTTCCTCGTCGTCGAGCCCGGACAGGGTCATCAGCGAGCGCCCGTGGCGCGAGGCGGCGTCCAGCCAGGTGTGCGGCAGGAGATTCCGCGCCAGATACGTGCGCAGAGCCAGCGTCTCCGCCGTGTCCGGCAGGCCCACGAACTCCAGGGCGTTGCCGGCCGCGGCCCGGATGACGTCGCGCCGTTCCCGGAACGCCTCGATCAGGATGTCGGCGATGTCGACCTGCTCGGCGAGGGCCCGGCGCAGCATCGCCGCGCCGATCCGGACGACCGCGCCGGCCGTCACCACCCGGGCGGTCAGGTAGACGTGCTGGCCGGTCAGCAGGTTGAGCTCGCCGAGGAAGTCGCCCGGGCCGCCACGGTAGATCAGGCGCTCCGGCTCGATCGTCGTCGCCTCGCGGACGATGTCCACGGTGGCCGTCCGGAGCAGGAAGAAGTCGTAGGAGCTGTCACCCGACGTGAACAGATCCCGGCCGGCGTCGGCCTGCTCGGGCGCGCCGTACTCGGCGAGCCTGCGGAACTGCTCGTCGTCCAGGACCGGCCCGCGCTGCGTGGGCTCCTCTTTCATGTGGTTCCTCCGTCACACCTTGTGGCGCGCGGCGCGCTTGATGAGGTCGGCGGTCGCGGCGGGCTGGGAGATCATCGCGACGTGCGAGGCGCCGACCTCCCGGACCCGCGCGCCGGCCCGCTGTGCCATGAACCGCTGTGCCGCGGTGGGCAGTACCCGGTCCTCGCGGGCCACGAGGTACCAGGACGGAACGGTCTTCCACGCCGGGGTACCGGACGGCTCGCCCAGGGTGCGGGTGTCGGCCGGCCGCTGCCCGGCCCACATCAGCTCGGCGGTCGCCCTCGGCACGTCACCGGCGAAGACGCCCCGGAAGACCTCCTTCTTGATGTAGCCGTCGACGAAACCGTCGCCGTAGGGACGGAAGTCCAGCGCCGCCTCGTTCAGTTGGCTTCCCGGGTACCGGGTCTGCAGCCCCAGCAGCGTCTCCCCCTGATCCGGCATGAACGCCGCCACGTAGACCAGCGCCGTCACGTTCGGGTTGCCGGCCGCGGCGTTCGTGATGACGATCCCGCCGTAGGAGTGCCCCACGAGCACCACCGGTCCGCCCAGGGTGGCCAGGACGCTCGCCAGGTAGGCGGAGTCGGAGGACACGCCGCGCAGCGGGTTCGCCGGGGCGATGACCGGGTAGCCGTCGCGGACGAGCCGACCGGCGACGCCGTTCCAGCCGGAGGCGTCGGCGAACGCGCCGTGCACGAGCACGACGGTCGGCTTGGGGCCCTTCGCCGGAGTGTGTGCCTGAGCGGCCGATGTGCCGAGCACACCGCTGCTCGCGATCGCGGCGGATCCGGTCAGCAGCGTACGACGAGTGGTCGTCATCAATTCACGCCCTTCGATTGAGTTCTTCTCTGGAGTGGTCACGTCAGCAGGTCTTCGGCGCGGTGGGCGAAGAGGTGGGCTTCGCGTTCGGTGGACAGTCGCCGGGCTCGTTCGGCGGTGGTGCGGACGGTGGCGGCGGGTTCGCCGCGGGCCTGTGACACCCGCGCGCGGAGGAGGAGCAGGCCTTCTGCGTAGCGCTGGCCGTAGGTGTCGAGGGCCGAGTCCGCCTGGTCGAGGGCCGCGGCGGCTTCGTCCAACTTGCCTGCCGCGAGCCACATTTCGCCGAGGAGGCCGTACCAGGTGGCCAGGCCGGAGCGTGGTGGGTCGGCCAGTGCCGCGGTGATCAGCCGTTGTGCCTCCGCCGCGGCGCCGGCCGGGTCGTCGCCGGTCACGGCGCGCGCCCAGCACAGAGCCAGCCGCTGGTAGCTGCCGAAGTACGAGAAGGAGAACCCCGGGTCCACGGCCATGCCCCGCCCCGCCACGAGCAGCGCCCGCGCCGGGTCGCCGGCCAGTGCCGCTGCCGTGCAGGCGAAGGCGGCCCAGACGGTGATCACATAGGGGTCGTCGTCAGCGGCGGCCTCGATCGTGTCGAACAGTGACCGCGCCGTGTCGACGTCGCCGTGCAGCGCGGTCATCAGCGCGAGCATGACAGGCCCCATCAGGCGCAGATCGCGCCGGAGCGGGTCCTCCCCGCCGTGGGTCAGTTCGTCGAGCATGGCCGAGCCGGTTCGGCTCAGGTACCGGAACGCCTCACCGATGTCGCCGACACTCCACTGGTGGATGCCCCAGGCGTACTGGCCGTACGTGCGCACGACCGGGTCGGCGGATGCCTCGCCCTGGTCCAGCAGCCGTCGTGCCAGTCGTCCGGCACGGTCGAGCTGGATGCCCTGGGAGTGGGCGGCCCAGCGGGAGAAGAGGAAGTCGGCTGCCTCCCGTTCCCGGCCCAGGCCACGCGCCAGGTGCTCGGCCCGCTCCAGCAGTTCGAGCGCCGAACCGAGCTGTCCCGCCCGTATCCCGCCCACCGCGGTGAACAGCGACAGGGCCGACAGTTCCAGCTCCGCCAGGCCCGCTCTTCGCGCCACCCGCGCGGCTGACTCCAACTGCCGTGCGGCGGCCTCGAACGCCGACTTTCCCGCCGCGCAGCGGGCCGCGCGTATCAGTGCGGCGGCGGTGCGGGCCGGGTCCGCGAGGGGGCCGGCGGCCCACAGGTGATGGGCGAGGAACTCGGCCACCGGCTCGTCGTCCGCCGCCGTGTGCTCCAGTGCGTCGGCGACGAGCAGGTGCAGTCGGGTCGCCCGTGGTGGCGGTGTGGCGTCGGCGACGGACTCGCGGACCAGGTCGTGCGCGAAGCGGAACGCGTACGGGTTCCCGGGCGAGGGTTCGAGGAGGCCGAGTTCCTGCAACGGCTCGAGGCGGTCGAGGCAGGTCTGCATGTCGAGTCCGGCGGCGCGCGCGAGCAGCGCGAGGCCGACGTCCCGGCCGATCAGCGCGGCGATCTGCAACAGCCGTACGACATCGTTGTCCAGTGTCGCCACGTGTTCGCGGACGACGTCCCGGACGGTGGCGGGTACCGCGGTCCGTGCCGTGGCGGCCTCGGTGAGGACGCTGCCGTCGGCGAGGAGGCGGGACAGTTCCCGGACGAAGAAGGGGTTGCCCGCGGTGCGGGCGTGGATGTTGCGGGTGGCACCGGGTCCGGGCTCCTGGCCGGTCTCCTGGCGGACGAGTTCTGCCACTTCGGCCGGACCGAGAGGCCCGAGCCTTATCCGGCGGTGGCGGGGCAGCCGGCTCGCCGCGGCGAGCATCCGCTCCAGGTCCGAGCCGGGCACCGGCACACGGTCGCGGAACGCCCCGATCACAGCGGTGCCGTCGGGCATCCGGGCCGCCAGGTGACCGAACAGATTCAGCGAGGCGGCGTCGGCCCACTGGAGGTCGTCGACCACGAGCACCACCGGCCGCCGTGCCGACACCTGACGGACGAGCGCGACCGTCTGCTCGAACAGACGGAACCGGGCGGTGCTGTCCGGCAGTACCGGCGCCGCCTGCCCGCTGCGGTGGGGTGCCATGAGGCGGCCGAGTTCGCCCGTGTGCCAGTCCTCCCGTTCCGTGGTCGGCACGTCGGCCAGGATCGCGCCGACGGCCTGCACCCAGGGCCACATCGAGGGCGTGCCGTCCCCCTCCAGACAGCGGCCCCAGACGACGAGTGCGCCGCGTCGGTCCGCCTCGGCGTCGGCCTCCAGGAGCAGACGGCTCTTGCCCACCCCGGGTTCTCCCTCGACGATGACGAGCCCCGCACCTCCGGCGAGCGCCGACTCCACCGCCTGTCGCAGCACCGCGAGTTCCTCGGCCCGGCCCACCAGGCGGCTCACGCTCGGCGTCCCGGCGGTGGGTGCCGCCGGCCGCGTGGAGATCGCTTCCTCGACCGGAGCCGGAGCCGGAGCCGGAGCCGGAGCCGGAGCCTGGGCCGGAACCGGTGCCTGTTCCAGTACGCGCCGGTGCGCGGACACCAGCGCCGGGCCGGGATCGATGCCCAACTCCTCGGCCAGTTGGGCGCGTACGGTCCGGAACACCGCCAGCGCTTCCGCCTGTCGGCCGGCGGCGGCCAGGGCGGTGACGAGACTCGCCTGCACCGTTTCGTGCAACGGCGCCATCCGGGCGGCCAGACGCAACGGCTGGAGTACGCGCGCGGACTGCCCCAGCGACACCGCGAGTTCGGCCGCCGCGACGCACGCGTCGAAGAACTCGCCGTCCAGTGCGGTGAAGACCGCCATCGCGGTCGATTCGTGGGCGAGTCCGTCACCGGCCGAGCCGTGCCAGAGCCCCACCGCCTGCACGTACCCGTCGAGCGCGACGTCCGGTCGCAGTTCCGCGGCGGCGGTTCTGGCGGCCCGGACCAGCTTCCGGAAGGTGACGACGTCCAGCATTCCGGGGGCGGCGACGAAGAGGTAACCGTTGCCGCGGCGCTGCAGGTACGAGCCGGGTTGGCGCGAGGGCAGGGCGGGCTCCAGCAGTCGCCGCAGCGCACCGACGTACTTCTGCAGGATGTTGACGGCCGACGCCGGGGCGTCCTCGGCCCAGATCAGGTCGACCAGTTCGCTCATGCTGACCGGCCTGCCCGCCTCGGCGAGCAGCACCGCCAGCAGATACGCCTGCTGCGGAGGCCCCGCGTCCAGTTCGACACCGCCCCGCCAGATCCGCAACGGACCGAGAATCTGCAGACGCACAGGCGCGCCGGAGGAAGCCATTCGTGTTCCCCTTCCCGCTGATGTCGCGCGCCGGTGGTGGATCGGCAGCTCTGGAATGAAGTCGGGTGATGCGACCGCCCCGTCCTACAGAGCGATCACCAGGTTCTCGGTGGGCAGCGTCTGGCAGGCCAGCCGCCAGCCCGCGGTCAGCTCGTCCGCGGAGAACATCCCCCGGGTGTCGGTCTCGTAGGAGCCGGAGAGCACCCGCACCCGACAGGTGCCGCACGCGCCTTCGCCGCACGACTGCGGCACCGGGACGTCGGCGGCGTTGGCGGCGTCGAGGACCGACTGCCCGGGGGCGCAGGGGAACGCCGGGTCGCCGCCGTCCCTGTCGATCCTGTACTCGGTGACACCGGCCGCCGCGGCGGCGAGAGCGACGGCGTGCGCCTTCTCCCGGCGGGTCTCCTTGCTCCGGCCCGACACGAACGCCTCGGTGTGGATGGCCTCTCGCGGCACCTTCAGTTCCGTCAGACGGCCGATCAGGTCCTGCATCATCGGCGCGGGTCCGCAGAGGTGCACGCGGGTCGCCGGGCCGGCGTGGGGCCGCAGCTCGTCGAGGCCGATCCGTCCCTCGCGTCCGGTGACGAAGACCGACACCTCCAGCCCCGGCAGCCTGGGCCGCAGCGCCGCGATCTCCGGCCGGAACAGCACTTCGTCGTCGGTCCGGAAGCTCGCCAGCAGAACGATCCGGCCCGTGTGACCGGCGTCGGCGGCGGCGACCAGCACACTCATCAGCGGGGTGATCCCGACGCCCCCGGCGATGAGCAGCAGCGTCTCCTCCGTGCCCGCCGTCTCCCCCGTGCCCGCCGTGCCGTCCCCGGAGCCCGGATCCCAGGTGAACTCGCCGTGCGGGCCGCTCACCCGCAACGCCAGCCCGACTTCCAGCTCGTCATGCAGGAAACCCGAGCCGAGCCCGTCCGGTTCGTGCTTCACGGCGATCTCGAGGAAGCCGCGCTCCCCGGGGCCGCTGCAGATCGAGTACGACCGTTCGATCGGCTCGACGGCGACGGGCATGTCGACCTTCACGTACTGCCCGGCGGTGAACGAGAACGGCAGCGTCCCCCCGTCCAGCGGTTCGAAGCGGATCCGCCGGACCGTCGGGGTCAGCGTCTCGGTCCAGGCCACCCGCAGGTAACCCTGCCAGGGCGCGGCCGGGTCCCGGGTCACCCCGCCGGAGCGGACGGCGCGCCACATGGTCCCGAGCTGCCGCGGTCTCAGGACCGCGTTGGCCGCCATCAGCCCGCCCGCCAACGCCCCCACCACGCCGGAACCCCAGGCGTCCTGTCCGGCCACGAAGAGCCCCTTGACCGGTGTACGGCATCCCGCCCGCGCGGACCGCAGCCGCTGGGGAGTCGCCGCGAGACCGTAGAAGGAGCCCCGGACGCTGTGCTGATACGTCTCGAACGACAGCGGTGTCGCGAGTTCGGCGAACGCGATCGCCTCCCGGAAGCCGGGCCACTGTTCCTCAAGGCGGGCGATCAGCCGTTCGGTCAGTTTCTCCTTGAGCTGCCGGTAGCTGTCCGGCCGCTCTTCCTCGGGCGTCCCGCGCCACTGGTCGACCACCTTGGGATCGACGAGTTCCAGCGCCTCCACCGTGTGGAACCGGGCGGCCGGGTTGTTGAGCGAGGCGAACGACACGTAGAGCGTGCCGTCCCCGGGTGGGCGACGGAAGCCGTCGTGGCCGTCGAGGTCCGGCATGAACCAGTGGTTCTCGCCGCGTATCCCGAACTCGGCCGGTGACCGGTCCAGTCCGAGGAACAGCATGACCGCCGACGGCTCCTCGGGCAGGTCCGCCAGTTCGTGGCTCTTCCCGATCAGGGCGTACGTGTTGCGCACCCCGGCCGCCGAGACGACGGTGTCCGTCCGTACGCGGTAGCGGCGGCCGGTGGCCGTGTCCTCGACGTCGACACCGGTCACCCTGCCCCGCTCGACGACGACCTCGTCGACCCGTTGCCGGGGGCGCAGCACCACGCCGTGCCGCTGGAGGATCTCCAGAACGATCCGGCCGAGCTCCTTCGGGCCGCCCACCGGGTGCGCGGTGCCTTCCATGAAGAAGGTCAGCGGGACCGCCGCGTGGTAGCCGAACCCGCTCTGGGCCGGCGGAGTGCCGTAGAGCCCCCACCGCGCGGCCAGAACGGCCCGCAGACGCGGATCGCGGAAGCTGCGGGAAACCTGGTCCCAGAGCGATCGGTACGCCGACGGGAAGAGCCGCTCGATGACGGGCGCGCCCGCTTTTCGTATGCCGGCGGGGAACGAGGCGAGGACATTGCGCGCGGTCAGCCCGGTCATGGCCCGGCGCGTGGTCCGGAAGAAGGCGTCGATGGCGTCGGCCTCGGCCGGAAAGTGTTCCTCAAGACGCGCCCTGAATCGTTCCTTCGTGGCGGGGACGGCGAAATCGAACCCCGGGAAATGCAGCGCGTCGTAATCGTCCGGCAGGGGGGAAAGCTGCACCCGCCCGTCCGTCATGAACTCCAGGAACGGGCCGGCGTTCACGCTCATGTAATGGAGCCCGGTGCCGAACTCGTAGCGCCCGGCACGGGCGAACTCGTGCGTCATCCCACCGAGCGTGTAGTGCTGTTCGAGGACGAGAACCCGCTCTCCGCCGAACTGCGCGATCGCGCGGGCAGCCGCGAGACCGCCCATGCCCGACCCGATCACGACGACATCGGCTTCCTCGGTTTCCCCTGTTTCCTCGTTCGCCACCATCAACGCTCCCAGTCGTCCGTCCTCAGGAGGCTCACAGTGGCCAACCGGGCTTTACGTCGACTGAAGGATCCGTGGACGCCGTACGGAACCGCGCGCCGATCGCATTCCATTCCCGTCCATTGCGCCGCCGTAGCTTTGGGCCGCGCGAACGCGAGTTGAGCCGTTGTGGCTCGTCGCTGAATTCATCCGGGAGGTTGTTCATGGTGGGCAGGAAACCGACGGTCGTGCTCGTGCACGGAGCCTTTGCCGACAGCAGCGGCTTCAACGCGATCGCCAAGCGGCTTGTCGCCGACGGCTATCCCGTGGTCGCCGCGGCGAACCCGCTCCGGGGGCTCGCCTCCGACGCGGCGCAGGTCAGGGCGCTGCTGGACAGCATCGAGGGAGCGATCGTGCTGGTCGGGCACTCGTACGGCGGTGCGGTCATCTCCACCGCCGCCGTGGGGAACGCGAACGTGAAGGCCCTGGTCTACCTGGCGGCGTTCGTGCCGGAGACGGGCGAGAGCGCGCAGTCACTGGTCGAGAAGTTCCCGGGCAGCACCGTGGGCGAGTCCCTGAAACCCGTGCCGCTGCCCGACGGACAGGTCGACCTCTACATCGACCCGAGGGTCTTTCACGCCCACTTCGCGGCCGACGTGTCCGCCGAGGAGGCCACCCTCTACTCGATCACGCAACGCCCGGCCGCCGGCGCCGCCCTCGGCGAGCCCGCCGCCGGTCCGCAGGCCTGGCACACGATCCCGAGCTACAGCCTGATCAGCGATGCCGACAAGATCATCCCGTCGGCGGCGCAGGAGTTCATGGCCCAGCGCTCCGGTGCGAAGGTCCAGGTGGTCGAGGGCGCCTCGCACATGGTGTTCGTCTCCCGGCCGGGCGCCACGGTGGCTCTCATCGAGACGGCGGCGCAGGAGCTCCGGGAGGGAAAATGCACAAAAGCCTGAAGGCCATGAAATGGGGTCTGTGGACCCACGTTTTCTGGTACGTCGTCGCCAACGTGGCTCAGATAGTTCTGTGGGCGCTTCTCACCCCGGACGTGTTCTTCTGGCCCCTGTGGTCGATTCTGGGCTGGGGGATCGGACTGGTGGCCCATGTCTGGGCGTTTCGCTCGAAATCCCGATCATTCGTCCGGCCATGACCTGAGCAGGTCTTCGGCGCGGTGGGCGAAGAGGTGGGCTTCGCGTTCGGTGGACCCGCTCAGAGCGACGCGTAGGCCAGAGCCGCTTCCCAGCCGCCGGAACCGACACAGAAGACGATCACGCAGTAGTCGAAGAACTCCCCGCCGAAGGGGTTCCACCAGTCGGCCACGTACAGCAGGAACGACAACGAGGCGAAGCTCATCACCGCCAGCAGCAGCGGTGTCCAGCGGCCGAGGTCGGAGTGGTAGAGCCGCTAGGCGCCGAGCGGGAAGTACAGGCTCGCCGGACCGCCGATGATCATCCACGCCATACCGAGGCGCGAATCCACGATCCGCTCGATCCATCGCATCGGACCACCCGGATCCGCCGGCGGGTGCGCTCGCCCCGAGAGGCCTGCCGACGGCTCTCCGCCCGTCCGGCCGGGGACGCGGTACGCCGCCCTCGCGGGGTGGGCGCCGGGACGCCGCCCGCCGGAGCGGCGGCGGCCCGTTGCTGGCGCCACTGGATGTAGGCGATCACGGTGCTGGCCACACCGGCAGCATCTGATGTTGGTCGCCGAACTCCGAAACGTGGAGATCCAGGTGATGCCACTGGACCGGGAGGACAACGCCGGGGTTGACGGACCGTTCACAGTGTTGCACCGTGCGGATGGCGATCAAGTGGCCTACCTGGAGGCACAGGGACGCAGCACAATGGTGAGTGACCGGCGCGAGGTCCAGGGAATCGTGTCGCGCTACGGGATCGTCCGTGCGCAGGCGCTCACCCCACACGAGTCGCTGGCCTTCATCGAAAAGCTGCTTGGAGAGGTGTGAAGGTGAAACGAACTGAGGGCGTCGCGGCGGAACTGCACTGGATCAGGAGCAGCTACAGCGGTGGAGCCGGGGGCGAGTGCGTCGAAGTGGCCGCCTGCCCTCAAACGATCCACGTACGCGACTCCAAGGACACAGCGCGCCGTGGCCTTGCCGTCGATGCTGCGGCCTGGACCGCGTTTGTCGGCTTCGCCGTCAGGTAGAGCTCTGCCTTTTACCCCTAGGGGGTATATTTGTCGGGCAGCCCTCTAGACAGGAAGCCCCGGTGAAGTGATGGCGGTACAGGCAGCCCTCGTCTGGACGCGCGCTGCTGTCATCGCCCTGTTCGTCGCGCTGGCCGTACTGGTCCACCACGAGGTCACGGCCGCGCCCATGCCCCCGACCCCGTCACCGTCGTCCGCCGTGCATGTGATGCCCGGGGACATGGCGATGTCCGGGCACACGCACGGGGCGGCGGCAGGTTCATGTGCCGGTATGGCCATGCAGCACTGCGCGCCCGTGAGCGTCGACAAGGTCGCCCTCGTGCCGCCGCCGGACTCGTCGGTGCCCGACGATCTCGCCGCTCAGGGAGCCGCCGTCCTCGGCGCGGTACCGGCCGCGGCGGTGGGCCGGGCGCCCCCGGATCTGTCCGTTCTCTCCCAACTGCGCATCTAGGCCGTGCCCAACGGCCTCCTCGCCGCCTGCTCAGGCCGAGGAGCCGTCTCCGCACGTGCCCCCCATGCGTACAGAGAGATTGAGGACAACCCAGATGAACAGCATCGACCGCCGCTCCGTCCTGCTGGCCGGCCTCGGCATCGCGGGCGCGGGCGCGCTCGCCGCCTGCAGCAGCGGCTCCGACAGTACGTCTTCCCTCGTCAGCCCCTCCGGCCCGGCGGTCGCCGCGGCCGAGAAGAAGCGCCCCAGCACCGGCACGGTGCGCGACGTGACCCTGACCGCCGCGCCCGCCACCCTCGACCTCGGCGGCGGTGTCACGGCCAGGAGCTGGGCCTTCGGCGGCCGGGCCCCGGGCAACGAGATCCGGCTGTCGGTCGGCGACACGCTGGCCGCCGAACTCTCCAACCAACTGCCGGACCGGACCACCACGTCCGTCCACTGGCACGGCATCGCCCTGCGCGGCGACATGGACGGCGTGCCCCCGGTCACCCAGCAGGCGGTGCGGGCGGGCTCCAACTTCACCTACCGCTTCCTCGCCGACGCCCCCGGCACCTACTTCCTCCATCCCCACGTCGGCGTCCAGCTCGACCGGGGCCTGTACGCGCCGCTGATCGTCGAGGACCCCAAGGAGCCGTTGTCGTACGACGACGAGTGGGTCGTCGTCCTGGACGACTGGATCGACGGTGTCACCGGCACACCCGACGAGGTCCTCGCGGAGCTGCGGCACGGCATGGGCGGCATGGAGGGCATGGAGGGCATGGAGGGCATGGAGGGCATGGAGGGCATGGAGGGCATGGACATGGGGGACATGTCCATGAAGTTCATGCTGATGGGGGCCGAGAGCGAGCTGCTCGGCGGTGACGCCGGTGACGTGAAGTATCCGTACCACCTGGTCAACGGACGTGTCCCCGCGGACCCGGACGTCTACCGGGGCGAGCCCGGGAAGCGCGTACGGCTGCGCGTCATCAACGCGGGCGGCGACACCGCGTACCGCGTCGCACTCGGCGGCCACAAGCTGACGATCACCCACACCGACGGCTTCCCGGTCGAGCACCAGCAGGTCGACGCCCTGCTGATCGGCATGGGCGAGCGCTACGACGTCCTGGTCACCCTCGGCGACGGCGTCTTCCCGCTGGTCGCCCTGGCGGAGGGCAAGGATTCCGGCGGCATGGCCCTGGTCCGTACCGGATCCGGCGGCGCGCCCCGGGCGTCCGTCCGGCCGAGGGAACTCGACGGCAGGATCCTCACCGCCGATCAGCTGACCCCGGCGGACGACGTCAGGCTCTCGTCGAAGAAGGCGGACCGGGTGCACCGCGTCCGGCTGACCGGCGGCATGGGCATGTACAACTGGGCCATCAACGGCAAGGCCTTCGACATGGACGACCCGACCGCGAACCCCCTCCTCGTCGAGGAGGGCGAGCGGGTACGGCTGGACTTCGTCAACACGACGGAGATGTGGCATCCGATGCACCTGCACGGCCACACCTACCAGCTCACCGGCGGCGGCCCGCGCAAGGACACCGCGATCGTGCTGCCGAAGAAGACGCTGTCGGTGGAGTTCGACGCGGACAACCCCGGCCAGTGGATGCTCCACTGCCACAACGCGTACCACGGCGAGGTCGGGATGATGGCGCTGGTGGCCTACCAGGCCTGATCATCGGCCGTACGGTTGCCCGGCCGTACGGCTGCCCGGCCGTACGGGTCGTCTACAGGCGCAGTCCTTTGAGGGCCAGTGCGTTGACGGCGACGATGACGCTGGAGCCGGACATCGACAGGGCCGCGATCTCGGGCCGCAGGACGAGGCCGAAGGCGGGCTCGAAGACGCCGGCGGCGATGGGCAGGGCGAGGGCGTTGTAGCCGATCGCCCAGCCCAGGTTCTGGCGCATCTTGCGCAGGGTGCCGCGGCCGATGCGCAGGGCGGTGGGCACGTCCAGCGGGTCGGAGCGCATCAGGACGAGGTCGGCGGTCTCGATGGCGACGTCGGTGCCCGCGCCGATGGCGATGCCGAGGTCGGCCCGGGCCAGGGCGGGAGCGTCGTTCACACCGTCGCCGACCATGGCGACGGTGCGGCCGCCGGCCTGGAGCTCGGCGACCTTGGCGGCCTTGTCGCCCGGCAGGACCTCGGCGATCACGGTGTCGATGCCCAGCTGTTCGGCGATCCGCTCGGCGGTGGCCCGGTTGTCGCCGGTGAGCATGACCACGTCGACGCCGAGGGCGTGCAACCCGGCCACGGCGCGGGCCGAGGTCTCCCGGGGGGCGTCGGCGATGCCGAGCAGACCGGCGGCCCGCCCGTCCACGGCGGCGATCACCACCGTACGGCCGGTGGCGGCCAACTCGTGCCGCGTCGCCGTGAGTTCCGTCAGGTCGACGTTCTCGCGTTCGGCCAGGCGGCGGTTGCCGACCACGACCCGGCGGCCGGACACGGTGGCGACGGCGCCGTGGCCGGGGACGTTCTCGAAGCCGTCCGCGCGTGCCGTGGCGAGCCCCCTGGCCTCGGCATGCCGTACCACGGCTTCGGCGAGGGGGTGTTCGGACTCCCGCTCCACCGCCGCTACCAGACGCAGCAGCTCGTCCTCGTCGACACCGGGAGTGGTGACCACGTCGGTGACCTCCGGCTCGCCCCTGGTGAGGGTGCCGGTCTTGTCCATGACGACGGTCCGCACGCGGGCGGCGGTCTCCAGACCCATGGCGTTCTTGAACAGCACGCCGCGCTTGGCGCCCAGGCCGGTACCGACCATGATCGCGGTGGGTGTGGCCAGTCCGAGCGCGTCCGGGCAGGTGATGACCACGACGGTGATCGCGAACAGCATGGCGGCGCCGAGCGAGCGGTCGGTCGCCAGCAGCCAGACGGCCAGCGTCACGGCACCGCCGACCAGCGCGACCAGGACCAGCCAGAACGCCGCCCGGTCCGCGAGCCGCTGTCCCGGGGCCTTGGAGTTCTGGGCCTGCTGGACCAGCTTGACGATCTGGGCCAGGGCGGTGTCCGCGCCGACCTTCGTCGCACGCACGCGCAAGGTGCCGTTGGCGTTGATGGTGGCGCCCGCGACCTGCGCGCCGGGCTCCTTGTGCACCGGCAGGCTCTCACCCGTGACCATCGACTCGTCGACCTCGCTGGTGCCCTCCTCGACCATGCCGTCCACGGCGATCTTCGCGCCGGGGCGGACCAGCAGCAGGTCACCGACGACCACCTCGGCGGTGGACACCTCCACCGGTTCGCCGTCGCGCAGCACGAGCGCCTTCGGCGGGGCCAGGTCGAGGAGCGTGCGGACGGCGTCGTTGGCGCCACCTCGGGCGCGCATCTCGAACCAGTGGCCGAGCAGGACGAAGGAGGCCAGCACGGTGGCCGCCTCGTAGAAGACGTCCCCGCCCCCGGTGAGCGTGACGATCAGGGAGTACAGCCAGCCGGAACCCACGGCGACCGCGACCAGCACCATCATGTCCAGCGTGCGGGCACGCAGGGCGCGTACGGCGCCGTCGAAGAAGATCACGCACGAGTAGAAGATCACCGGAAGGCTCAGCAGCAGCGCCCACACGTCCTCCCGCAGCCCGAACGGCACGGGCACGTCCAGCTGGAAGACGTCCTCGCCGATCGGCGACCAGATCACGATGGGGATCGAGAAGAGCGCCGCGACGAGGAAGCGGTCGCGCATGTCGGCCACCATGGCCGCCATCGACATGGCGCCGTGCCCGCCGTGGCCCGTCACCTCGTGAGGCTCACGAGGCTCACGAGGCTCATGGGGCTCATGGGGCTCATGGGGTGAGGGCGTCACCTCGGGCGCGGCTGTCGTCCCGGGCGGATCGGGCTCGGCCATCGGGTCGCAGACGTGCGCCGGGACGGACTGGCCCGCGCAGTGCAGGCCGCACTCCCGCACCCAGTCGCGCAGCTCCACCAGGGACGTACGCCGAGGGTCGAAGACCACCGTCGCCGTCTGCGCCACCGGATTGGCCTCGACATCGAGCACGCCCGGCCGTCGGCCGAGCACGGCGGTGACGGTGCTCTGCTGGGAGGCCCAGTTCAGGCCCCGTACGTCCAGCACCGCGGTACTGCGCTCCTTGGGAGGGTGGGCGTGCTCCGCGTGATGCCCGCGCACGGTCACCTCTTGGTGAGAGGGCCGGAGCGCAGGGCGTCGCTGCGGCGCCGGTACTCCTCTTCGTCGATCTCCCCGCGGGCGAACCGCTCGTCGAGGATCTGCTGCGGTGTGGGTGCGGTGGGTGTGCTGGGTGCGCTGGGGGTGTGGGTGTGTTCGTGGGGCTGGCTTGCGGCACGGAAGATCAGGACAAGGGCTGTGATGATCAGCGCCCAGAACAGGACCATGCCGATCGACATTCCGAACCAGCCCCACCCGCTGACGTCGTGGTCGTACCAGAACATCATCGCTACTCACCTGCTTCGGCTCTGCACGGCGGAGGGCTGCCCTCACCTTCGATTGTTCCCTTCCACGTCCGGTCGTCACGGGGCCGGACGGTCCAGGACGGGTGGGCCGGTCAGCCCGGATGCCGGTGGTCGCAGGTCACCGCCGGCCGACGGCCCACGGCGTCAACTCCCGGGGAACACCCTCGTGCGAAACGCTTTCGGAAACGTGCTCGTGACACGGCGGTACCGCGTCCCAATACTGACTCCAGCCGCCTCAGGACACGCATTGAGCCGCATTCGTCATGCGTGTTCCCCCGTCTTTCCCTGAACAGCGGGGCGCGAAAGGGTTTCGGTATTCATGAAGAAATGGGCGAGAAACTGTCTCGCGGCCGTGACAGCCGGCACCATGGGCCTGGCATTCGCCATGGCCTCCGCCTGGAACGCGTCGGCATATCAGCCGAGCACCGCCAACCTGTACGTCGCGGCGAATCCCGCCGCCTGCAACAAGAACCCCTGTGTGCTCTACCCGAAGTCCGCCCAGCTGCCCAGCGGCCGGATCGCGGCGACCTTCGAGGACAGTGAGAGCGCGCCGGTGGGGCAGACGATGCCCGTCTACAAGAGCGACGACCACGGCACCAGCTGGTCGAAACTCGCCGACTTCGAGGCACCCGCGTACATGTCCGGTGACTCGCAGTACGCGAAGTACACGAGCAACTGGACGAACCCCTGTCTCTACGTCCTCCCGCAGAAGGTCGGGAACCTCGCCGAGGGCACCCTCCTGCTCGCGAGCGTCGTCTCCGGCGACGACTACTACTACCAGGAGCAGAAGGCCGCGAACTCCAGCTGGACGCCCTCCGGCGACGGCGACCGCAAGGACGTCGCCCTCGCCCTGTACGCGCTGTCCGGCGGGGGAGTGGGGGATCTGCACGGGCAGCTTTCCGCTGAAGTTCGCGGTGTCCGCCAGGAGTTCGGCGACCGCCCGCCCGCCCTCCTCGCCCGGCAGGAAGACCTGCGCCAGGGCCGCCGTACCGGACGCGAACCGGCCCACGGCGTACGGCCGCCCGCTGCCGACCACCAGCATGACAGGGGTCCCCGTCGCCAGCACGGCCTCCACGAGTTCCTCCTGCACCCCGGGCAGCCGCAGGTCCTCCACGTCACAGCCCTCGCCCGAGGTGCCGATGCCGAACATGCCGGCCTTGTCGCCGACGACCACCACGGCGACGTCGGCCCCGGCGGCGGCCGCGACCGCACCCGCGATCCCGGACCGGTCCGCCTCCCGCACCGGGCAGCCCTGGGCGAACTCCCACCGCACACCCGGGAGTTCGGCGGCCAGCGCGGTGCGCAGCGACATCGCCTCGACCCCGTCGCCGAGGTCCTCGCGGTCGGAGAGGACATGGTTGGGGAAGCTGTAGCAGCCGAACATCGTGCGGACGTCGTCGGCGCACGGCCCGATCAGCGTGATACGCCCGGCGGAAGGCAGCGGCAGGCCCCCGGCGTTCGCCAGCAGCACGGCGCTCGACCGCGCGACCGCGTGGGCCAGCCGCCGGTTCTCCGGCTTGTCCAGCTCCAGCTCCCCCGCGCGCAGCGCGGCCGGCACCGGATCCCAGTCGGCGTCGAGCAGCCCGAGCGCGAGCTTCTGCCGCAGCACCCGGCGCACCGCCCGGTCGACGTCCGCCTCGTCGGCCTTCCCGGCGCGCACGGCCTCCACCAGCGCCGCACCGAAGCCGCGCTGGTCCGGCAGTTCCACGTCCAGGCCCGCCCACAGCGCCAGTCCCCGGCGCCGTCCACGACCATCGCCTCGAACAGCGAACGCGGTACGTCCCGCAGGAAGCTGACCAGGATCATCACCGTGACCGGCAGCGCGAACGCCGCCGAGGGCAGCACGAGGGGTTGCCGACGATCGCCTTCGGGTCGCCCGCGCCGCCGGACACCGCCGGGAAGGCGACATAACCGAGGTCGTTCTTCACGAAGTCCGGCGCGGCCTTGACCAGGTTGGCGTACTCCCAGGTGCCCATCAGCTCCATGCCGGCCTTGCCGGTGTAGAGGAGGGCGGTGGAGGCGCCCTGGTCGTAGGCGACGGAGGAGGCGTTGTCGCCGAACGCGGCCGCCTTCGCGAGCTCCTGCAGGCGGGTGTTGGCCTCGGTGACCGCCGGGTCCTTCCAGGCCGTGGCGTCACCGGCGGCGATCTTCTCGAACACCTGGGCGCCGCCTTCAGGACCTTCTTGTTGTAGTAGAGGACGACCGGGGCCAGCCCGTTGGCCGGTATGCCGTAGACCTTGCTGCTGAACGTGGCGCTCTGCAGCACGCTCGGCGTGAACCGCTCCAGACCCACCTGGGAGTCGGTCAGGGCGTCGACCTTGCCCGCCTTGACGTAGTCGTTCAGCGCGCCGCCGCCCCAGCCGAAGAAGATGTCCGGGGCCTGGTCCGCGCCGAACGCCACGCACAGCTTCTGCTTGTAGTCGTCGTTGGCGAACAGCCGCAGGGTGATCTTCTCGTCCGCCGTCGCGGTGACCGCGGCCAGGACCGCGCGTCGCGTTCTCGGAAGGGAGCGAGTGCCCGAAGGTCCGAGGACCGGGATTCCGCGCATGCTGTGCCTCTCTTCTTCTCGGCATGCTCGGCATGCCCTGTGCGTTCGGCAGGCGGCCGGGCGGCTCGCACGAAAGGTTTTCGATCACCTTCGCCGCGCACGGCCCGCCTGCTGGACCGGGACACTGGCACGGCCGTCACAGCCAGGACAAGGAGGGGAAAACCGCCGGTTACGAAACATTTTCGCGAGACCGGGGCAGACCGGTCGGGGGCAGGAGACCAGGATCACGTCGGCTCGTGCGGTATTGGCCAGTTCGGCCGGGCAGGGTACCTTCACTCTGATATCGACGACGGAAACACGGAAGCCGGTGGAAATCCGGCACGGTCGCGCCACTGTGAACGGTGCGCTCCCCTCCGCGGGGGCGGGCCGCGAGTCAGACCCGGGGCCGTCGTCCTGTGCACCACCGAGATGGGACGCGAACTCCCAGAGGAGGCCCTGCCATGGCGCAGCACGTCGCCCAGCCGACCACCGCCGCACCCGCCGTTCCGGCCGTTCCCGAAAAGCTGCCGCTGAAGGACATCGCCCCCTGGGCCGTCTTCTTCGGCATCCTCATGCTCGTCCTGCTGTACTTCGTCGGCGCCGAGCAGGGCGCCACCTCCGTCGTCTCCGGCGAGGGAGTCCACGAGTGGGTGCACGACGCCCGCCACCTGCTCGGCTTCCCCTGCCACTGACGAGGGACGCCGCACCGCCATGAACTCCGCAACCGTGCGAAACCTTCTCGTGCGGGGCATGCTCGCCGGCCTCGCGGCCGGCGTGCTCGCCCTCGTCGTCGCCTACTTCCTGGGCGAGCCCAGCGTCGACAGCGCCATCGGCTACGAGGAGTCCCACGCCGCCGCCCACGAGCACGAGGTCGAACTCGTCTCCCGCTCCCTGCAGTCCACCGCCGGTCTCGCCACCGGCGTTCTGGTCTACGGGGTCGCCTTCGGCGGCATCGCCGCCCTCGCCTACTGCTTCGCCCTCGGCCGGATCGGCCGCTTCGGCCCCCGCGCCACGGCGCTGCTGCTCTCGGGGGCCGCGCTGCTCGCCGTGTACGTCGTACCGTTCCTGAAGTACCCGGCCAACCCGCCCGCCGTCGGCGACCACGACACCATCTCCCAGCGCACCACGCTGTTCTTCCTGATGATGCTGCTCGGTGTGCTCCTCGCGATCGCCGCGGTGATCACCGGCAAGCGGCTCGCGCCGAGGCTCGGCACCTGGTACGCCACCGTCGTCGCCGTGCTCGGCTTCGTCGCCCTGATCGGTCTGGCGTACGCGTTCCTGCCCGCCGTCAACGAGGTCCCGGCGGACTTCCCGGCCACCGTGCTGTGGCGGTTCCGCCTCTCCACCCTCGCCCTGCAGATCACGCTGTGGACGGGCTTCGGCCTCGTCTTCGGCGAACTGGCCGAACGGCTCCTGAACCCGAGGCCCGCGAGGGTGCCGGCGGTGGCCGTCACGCAGTAGACCGGCCCGACCGGCACAGGGCCCCCGGATCCGTCCGGGGGCCCTGTCATGCGGACTGTCCTTCGGCGGGGTCGGGCCCCAGGGCCTGCCCGAGCCGTACGTTCCACCGGCCGTCGCGCCCGCTGACCGAGGTGGCCGTCAGCGGCGGTACGTCGAGCCGCCAGAAGGCCGCCGCGGGCGCCCCCAGCACCTCCGTCACCACGGCCCGTACGATCTCCGGCTCGACCACCACGACGGTGTGACCGTCCGTCTCCGACGCCGCCCGCAGCCAGTCGCCCACCCGTGCGCACAGGTCCACCACGGACTCCCCGCCGTGCGGCGCCGACTGCGGATCGGCCATCCAGCGGCCCACCTCCTGCGGCTCGGCGGCGCCGGCCTCGGCGAGGGTCAGCCCCCGCCAGCGCCCCACGTCCAGCCCCGCCAGCGGCTCCTCCTCGACCCCGTCGAGACCGAGGGCGGCCGCCGTCTCCCGGCAGCGCGCACTGGGCGAGACCACGACCCGAACGGCGGGAGGCAGGGACCCGGCGGCGGCCCGCGCCCGTGCCCGCCCGCCCGCGTCGAGCGAGCACCCGTCGTCGAAACGGGCCTGACGCAGGGAGTCGTTCATCGCGGGCGAGACGAAGGTGACACGGCTGGTCACGGGAGGGCTCCTTCGCTGTTCGGGGGCGATACCCGCAGACGCGACGGCGTCCGGGTCGACCGCGATGGCCGGCCCGGACGCCGCTCAGCTGCTTACCGGTCGAGCAGAGGTCAGACCAGGTCGAACCGGTCCAGGTTCGAGACCTTGACCCACGCCGCGACGAAGTCGTTCACGAACTTCTCCTTCGCGTCGTCGCTCGCGTAGACCTCGGCGAGGGCGCGCAGCTCGGAGTTGGAGCCGAAGACGAGGTCGGCACGGGTGCCGGTCCACTTCAGGTTGCCCTCGTCGTCGCGGCCCTCGAAGGTGTGCTGGTCCTCCGAGGTGGACTTCCAGGTCGTGCCCAGCTCGAGCAGGTTGACGAAGAAGTCGTTGGTCAGCACGCCCGGGGTGTCGGTGAACACGCCGTGCTTGGACTCGCCGCTGTTGGCGCCGAGGACACGCAGACCGCCGACGAGGACCGTCATCTCGGGGGCGCTCAGGGTGAGCAGGTTCGCCTTGTCGATCAGCAGGTACTCGGCCGGGAGGCGGGTGCCCTTGCCGGTGTAGTTGCGGAAGCCGTCCCAGTACGGCTCCAGCGCCGCGAACGACTCGGCGTCCGTGTGCTCGTCGGTCGCGTCGACACGGCCCGGCGTGAAGGGGACCTCCACGTCGACGCCGGCGTCCTTCGCGGCCTTCTCGATCGCGGCGGCACCGCCGAGGACGATCAGGTCGGCGACGGAGACCTTCTTGGCGCCGGAGTTGAACTCGGCCTGGACGCCCTCGATGACGCTGAGGACGTGACGGAGCTGGTCGGGGTCGTTCGCCTCCCAGCCGCGCTGCGGCTCCAGGCGGATACGGGCGCCGTTGGCACCGCCGCGCTTGTCGCTGCCGCGGAAGGTGGAGGCGGAGGCCCAGGCGGTGGAGACCAGCTGGGACACGGTCAGCCCGGACGCGAGGAGCTTCGCCTTGAGGGCCGTCACGTCGGCCGCGTCGATGGCCTCGCCCTCGGCCTCCGGCAGCGGGTCCTGCCAGATCAGGGTCTCCGCCGGGACCTCCGCGCCGAGGTACAGAGACTTCGGGCCCATGTCACGGTGGGTCAGCTTGAACCAGGCGCGGGCGAACGCGTCCGCGAACTGGTCCGGGTTCTCCAGGAAGCGGCGGGAGATCTGCTCGTAGACCGGGTCGAAGCGCAGCGCGAGGTCGGTGGTGAGCATGCCCGGCGCGATCTTCTTCGAGGCGTCGTGGGCGTCCGGCACCGTGCCCGCGCCCGCTCCGCCCTTCGGCGTCCACTGCTTGGCGCCGGCCGGGGACTCGGTCAGCTCCCACTCGAAGCTGAAGAGGTTCCAGAAGAAGTTGTTGCTCCACCTGGTCGGCGTGGAGGTCCAGGTGACCTCCAGGCCGGAGGTGATGGTGTCGCCGCCCTTGCCGGAGCCGTAGGTGCTGGCCCAGCCGAGGCCCTGCGCCTCGATCGCGGCGGCCTCGGGCTCGGCGCCCACGTTCTCCGCCGGGCCGGCGCCGTGGGTCTTGCCGAAGGTGTGGCCACCGGCGATGAGGGCGACGGTCTCCTCGTCGTTCATCGCCATGCGGCGGAAGGTCTCACGGATGTCGCGGGCCGCGGCGATCGGGTCCGGGTTGCCGTTGGGGCCCTCGGGGTTGACGTAGATGAGGCCCATCTGGACGGCGCCGAGCGGGTTCTCCAGGTCGCGGTCGCCGCTGTAGCGCTGGTCGTCCAGCCAGACCTTCTCGGGACCCCAGTAGACGTCCTCCTCGGCCTCCCAGACGTCGGCGCGGCCGCCGCCGAAGCCGAAGGTCTCGAAGCCCATCTGCTCCAGGGCCACGTTGCCGGTCAGGATCATCAGGTCGGCCCAGGAGATGCTCTGGCCGTACTTCTTCTTGACCGGCCACAGCAGACGGCGGGCCTTGTCCAGGTTGCCGTTGTCCGGCCAGCTGTTCAGCGGCGCGAAGCGCTGCTGGCCGGCGCCGGCGCCGCCGCGGCCGTCGGAGATGCGGTAGGTGCCCGCGCTGTGCCAGGCCATACGGATCATCAGCGGGCCGTAGTTGCCGAAGTCGGCCGGCCACCAGTCCTGCGACTCGGTCAGCACCGCGGCGATGTCCTGTTTGACGGCCGCCAGGTCGAGGTTGTTGAACGCCTCCGCGTAGTCGAAGTCCTCACCGAGCGGGTTCGCCACCGCGGGGTTCGTGGCGAGGATCTTCAGGTTGAGCCGCTCCGGCCACCACTGGCGGTTGCCACCGCCCTGGGTGGGGTGTGCCGCACGGTCGTGGGCGACCGGGCACTTCGCCTCGGACGAGGGGGTCTCAGACATGGGGGTTCCTTCCGAGCTGGGGGAAATCACGGTGCTGCTGCGGGAAATCGCGGTGTTGCTCAGGTACCGGCGGTGGAAGCGGTGTCAGCGGTGTCAGCGGTGGAACAGGCAGGGCACAGGCCCCAGTAGATGACCTCGGCCTCGTCGATGGCGAAGCCGTGGTCGTCGGACGCGGTGAGACAGGGGGTGTGACCGACCGCGCAGTCGACGTCGGCGACGACGCCGCACGAGCGGCACACGAGGTGGTGGTGGTTGTCCCCGACGCGTCCCTCGAACCGCGCGGGGCTGCCGGGCGGCTCGATACGGCGTACGAGTCCGGCCGCGGTCAGCGCGTGCAGCGCCTCGTACACGGCCTGTACGGAGATGTGGCCGACGCGGTCGCGCACTCCGGCCGCGATCGCCTCGACATCGAGGTGATCGCCGCCGCGGACGGTCTCGAGCAGCGCGACGCGGGCGGCCGTCACCCGCAGGCCGGCACCGCGCAGCTCATCGGCGACGGGGCGGGGCTGGGGTGTGGTCATGGGGACAACCTAGCGGGCTAAACACGAAGAGTTCAAGAAAGCGAGGGCGACAAGTTTGGAGTGTCGTTTCGCGGCCCGGGCCGGGCGGGGCCGTGCCAGAATGGGCGTCCATCGTCGACCCTCCGCCGTCCGCCGTCCGCACCGATCCACCGAGGTTCCGCCGTGACCAAGCCCGTGGCCCGCGAGCCGCAGCGCCGAAATTCGCGGTCCAACCGGGCGCGCATCCTCGAGACGGCCCGCCGTGAGCTCGGCCGGAACCCGGACGTCACCCTGGAGGAGCTGGCGCGCGCCTCCGGTGTCGTACGGCGCACTCTGTTCGGGCACTTCCCCGGGCGGGCCGCACTGCTGGAGGCGCTCGCGGAGGAGGCGTCCGAGACGCTGCGCGGGGTGCTGGCGACGACGAGTCCGCCGGAGGAACCGGCCGAGCGGGCGCTCGCGCACTTCGTGCGCCGTATCTGGCCCGTCGGCGACCGCTACCGGCTGCTGCTCTCGCTCGCCCGGCGCGATCTGGGCATGGAGCGCGTCGGTGAGATCCTGGCGCCGGCCCGTGACGAGGTCACGTCCATCCTGGAGCGCGGTCAGCGCGACGGCGTCTTCCACGCCCAGTTGCCGCCCGCCGTGCTGGCCGCGGGCCTGGAGGGTATGCACTTCGCCCTGCTGGAGCAGGTCAACACCGGTGCGCTGGAGGACGACGGTACCCGGACCGCCGTCATCACTCTCATCGCGGCCGGGGTGCCGGCCGAGCGGGCGGGCGCGGTGGTCGCGGAGACGGCCGCCCCGGAGTAAGAGGCGGCGCACATGTGTCGAAAAGGCCCTCCCTGAGGGCCCCTTCGGCGTTTCCGTACCCGCCCGCGACGAGAACCCGCCCCGTTATTTGCACGCGACTGGGCAATCAATTAGTCTGCACATCGGTGGGCAATTATCTCGTCGGGCCCTTCTCGTGCTCTGCCTGCGTCTCTGATTGACTTAGGGACCCCCAGTGTTCCTCAGGGATGTGAGCCAATCGCCTTCGTGTCCTGGTGCTGAACGGCGGGAGCCGTCAGTCCTCGTGACGCGTCCCTCCGGACGCTGGTCGGTGAGGTCTCGCGATCTCGCCGAGGAGGGTGCCCGACGTCGCCTGGGCGCCGAGCGCGCGTGTGACAGTCTGTCACGGTATGGCTACGCATCGCTAATCTGGCTGGTGAGCCTGCTGGTCTTCGCGGGCGGCTCGGTGGCGGGCAGCCTGGTCGACGAGACGTCCCTGGTCATCGCGGCCCGCGCGGTCATGGGTGTCGGCGCCGCGGTGGTCATGCCGGCCACGCTGTCGCTGCTGGTCGCGATGTTCCCCAGGCGGGAGCGGGCGCGGGCCGTCACCGCCTGGACCGCCACCTCCGGTCTCGCCATCGCCGTGGGCCCGCTGGTCGCCGACTGGCCGCTGGAGGACCACGCCTGGGGCTCGACCTTCCTGATCAACGTCCCCATCGCGGTCGTCGCCGTCCCCTCGGCGCCCTCGCCCTGGTGCCGCCGTCGAAGGCGGCGGGCATGGGCCGGATCGACTACGTCGGCGGACTGCTGTCGATCGTCTCGGTCGGCTCCCTGGTGTACGCCACGATCGAGGGCCCGCACTTCGGCTGGGGCGCCGGCCCGGTCACCGCGGCCGTGGTCGCCGCGGTGGGCCTGGTGGCCTTCGTCGTCTGGGAGCTGCGCCACCCGCACCCCATGCTGGACGTGCGCAAGTTCGCCGGGCGGCCGTTCAGCGGGTCGATGCGCGCGGTGCTGTTCTTCTTCTTCGGCACCTTCGGCTCGATCTATTACTCCACCCAGTTCCTGCGGTTCGTCCTCGGCTACGACGCGCTGGAGACCGGCGTACGGCTGCTGCCGCTGGCCGGTATGGCCATCGGCAGCGCGGGCGTCTTCCTGCTCACTCGGATCGAGACCGGCTCCACGTACACCGACTTCCTGCCCTCGCTGCTGCTCGGCTTCGCGATCGGGCTGAGCGTCTCCCCGGCCACCGACACGATCATGGGCTCCTTCCCCGAGTCGGAGCTGGGCGTCGGCGGCGGCGCCAACGACACCGCGCCGGACGGCGGCGGTATCGCGGTCGCCGAGCGGATCGCGACGAACCCGGCCGGCGGACCCCGGCAGGCCCAGGCCCTGATGGACGCCGTCCACGAGGCCTTCGCCCACAGCGTCGCCCAGACCAGCCTGATCGGCGGGATCATCATGGCCGTCGGCACGGTGATCGTCCTCGTGGTCCTCCCCGGCCGCAGGGCCTTCGGCGAGAGCCACGTCGGGGAACCGGCGCGGACCGAGCAGCCGAAGGAACTGGCGGACGCCAGGTAGGCGAGACGCGCCTCAGCCCTCGGTCCTCAGTCGGAAGCGCCGACGGGCTCCGCCTCCCCGTCGGCCCCCGCTTCCGCTCCCGTCCCCGCTTCCGTCCCCGTCCCGGGCACCAGCCCGCTCATCGCCGCGCACTGTTCCGGGCCCATGACATGGCCCAGTGCCGCGGTGACCGTCTCGGCGAGGGCGCCGGAGGCCTCGCGCAGGAGGGTGCGGGCCTTGTCGGTGAGGGCGATCTCGACGCCCCGCTTGTCGCCGCAGACGGAGCGGCGGGTGACCAGGCCGGTGTGCTGGAGGCAGGCGACCTGGTAGGTCAGCCGGGTCTTGGGGCGGCCCAGCAGCTCGGCGACCCGCGTCATGCGCAGGCCTTCCTCGGGATGCTCCGCCAGCAGGCACAGGACCAGGAACTCGTCGTGCGAGACGTCCAGCCGCTCCTTCACCACCGCCCGCAGCCGCTGCTCCACGGCCCCCGTCGCGGCGAGCAGCACCATCCAGGCGCGCAGCTCGGGCGGCAGCAGCCCGGTGCCCCGGGCGGACGGGCATGCGGGCAGGTCAGGGCTGTGCTCCTCGGGGTCGGCCATGCATCGAGTGTAACCGTGGTCCAATTTTGGACGACGGGGGTTGTTCAGTTTTGGATAGTCGGCTAGCGTCGAGTCATCCAAATTTGAATCACCCTGACTCACCCTCTGGAACAGGAAAACGACCATGACCGTCGCCGTGGAAACCGGACTGTGGACGCTCGACACCGCCGCCTCCGCCGTCGCCCTCAAGCACAAGACGATGTGGGGCCTGGTGACCGTGAAGGGCACCTTCGGTGCCGTGCGCGGCGGGGGAGAGGTGGCGGCCGACGGCTCCGCCACCGGCACGATCGCCCTGGACGCGGCCTCCCTCGACACGAAGAACGCCAAGCGTGACGAGCACCTGCGCGGTGCCGACTTCTTCGACGCCGCGAACCACCCCGAGATCACCTACGCCGTGCGGTCCGCCGAACTCCGCGGCGCCGACACGGTCCAGGTGTCCGGCCAGCTCACCGTGCGCGGCATCAGCCGGCCGCACTCCTTCACTGCGAAGCTGACCGGCGCGAGCGCCGACGCCGTCACGCTGGACGCCGAATTCACCGTCGACCGGGCCGAGTTCGGCATGGGCTGGAACCAGATGGGCATGATCAAGGGCCTGGCCACGATCACCGGCACGCTCCGCTTCACACGCGCGACCGCCTGACGTACCGTCACTTCACCGTCGTACGGCAGTCATACGGCAGGAGTCCGCAGGGCCGTCCCGACGTCCGCGCTCGACAGCGTCTGCGGATCCGCCGTGAAGGCGCGCAGCCTGATCCGTACGCTCGGCCGGGGAAGGCGGAACGTCCCCTTCGGCGGCCGGAGTTCGTAACGGGCCGTGGTGTGGGCGGGCAGGATGCGCGGCCCCGCGACCACGATCCAGTACGGGTCCATGCCCTGGCCGGTGGTGAGCGTGAAGTGCGGAGCGAGCGCGCTGCCGCCGGTGTTGGTGACCCGCACGGTCATCAGCGTCACGGCGGTCGCCGAGGCGTGCCGGGCCGCCGTCACCCGCATCCGCGGCGGGGGCGACCCGGTGGCCGCCGCCGTCGCGCTCGCCAGGGCGGGCAGCAGTACCAGAACGGCCGCGGCGACCCGCGCCGGATGCCGCCCCGGACCCGCGAGCATGCGGCGCGGTGACCGCGGACGCCAGCCACAACGGCGTCAGCATCAGGTATTGACGCCCTCGCCTGCGTGAACGCAGGTGATTCCGGTCAGCACCGCTACGCGGTGCTCCCTCGGGTTCCTGCTTCACCGGCCCCTGCCACCCGAGGGCGGTCTTGCAAGGCCTCCACAGGCCTGACTTCCCGCCCGTCCGGCGGTAGGTCCGCCAACTGTGTTGTCGGACAAGGCGACTTCAGCGGTGGCGCTGCGCTCCTGCGGGCCGTCCGGGCGAGGATGTCCTACACCTCCACCCTGAAGGGTGGAGAACTGGACAAGTGTCCGGTAACCGTCCCGGGGGCGCGCGGCCAGCAGGAACGGCACCACGAACCAGGACAGTTGCTGTGCGGCGCAGGCCGCGCCCAGGCACGCCGCACGGGCCACGCCCGCCGGGCCGAGCGGCCCGCCCCGCCCGGTCCGCGGCCAGCGCACCACCGCCGGCAGCAGCAGCGCCAGCGCGAGGATCGCCGGGTAGCCCTGCCGCCCGTACATCGGCAGGAACGAGAAGCCGAGGCACGCCGTGGTCGCGGCCGGCCGACACGGCGCGGGCAGCATCCGCGGAAGTCGTACCCGCCGTACACGGTCGGTGTGAGGGCGGCCGTGCCGTGGCCGAACAGCCAGGGACACGGCCGGTCGTAGACGGGGCGCCCGGCGGCGATCTCGTGGGCGGCCCGGGTGGTGAGCACCGCGCCTCGTCGCCGCCCTGGCGGTACACCGCCCAGGCGCACAGCACCAGGACCACGGCGGTGACCAGCACACCAGGATCGACGCGTAACAGACCGAGATGACGGCGGCCACGACGACCTTGTGGCTCGCGGCCGTCGACCACACCGAGCGGGTGCCGATGAAGAGACTGACGGCGGAGAGCAGGGTCAGCACGCGATGCCACTGCGCGGGGGGTTCCGGGAGGGCGGACACCGCCGACCGTGTCCGCCGACCGGGTGTCACCAGCGAGGTATCTGGGGTAAGAAGCGCCGGTGGGACGCCCGAACCGGTCGCCGTCCGTGTCGTTGTTGGGCCGAACGGGTGACTTGGCGTAAGAATTGGCTGGTGCAGGCATTGAGTGCGAGTCAGTTCGGGGGGAGCCGGTGAACCGGTACGACGTCACCGATGAACAGTGGGAAGGGCTCGCCCAGGTCGTTCCCTTGCGGGGCCGGGACGCGTGGCCGTCGGCGGTGAATCACCGCTCGCTCCCCGACGACGTCACGGAGACCCGGCGGCGCTTCGTCGTGCTGCGGGTCAACGTCTTCGCCGACGCCCGCGAGGTCGCCGAGACACTGATGGCCGGCATCCCGGTCCTCCTCGACCTCAGCAGCGCGGAGACCGAGGTCGCCAAACGCGTCCTCGACTTCTCCACCGGCGTCGTCTTCGGCCTCGCCAGCGGCATGCACCGCGTCGACCGCAACGTCTTCCTCCTCACCCCACCGGGCACCGAGGTGAGCGGGATCATGGAGGGCGCGGGGGTCTGACGGGGCGGCGCTGCCCGTGAGGCGGCGGGGGGTGTCAGCCGGGCGTGTCGCTCGATCGTGGGAAGTCGGCGGGGCCGGAACGGTTCGCCCGGTGGACGCGGCCCTACGGTCCGGACATGACCGCGCCCCCCGCTTCGACCACTCCCGCCCACCCCGAGGGCTCGCCCGGCCCCGGTCGGCTCCTTCGGCCCTGTCTGACCGAGTTGCGGCTGGACGCGTTTGCCGGGCATCGGCGGGTTCGGTTGGCGTTGGGGGCGGTGACCGTGGTCGCGGGGGCCAGTGGGAGCGGGAAGACCACGGCGGTGCGGGCGTACGAGGCGCTGGCGCGGCTCGGCGGTGGGGCACGGGTCGCCGACGTGTTTCCCGATCCCCTTTCCTGTGTCCCTGAGCGGGCGCGCCCCGACGCCCAGCGGCGGCGCGGCTTCCGTATCGGCTGCACCGCCCACGGCCCCGCGGGCCAGGTCCGGCTCGATGTCGCCGTACAGGCCGAACCCGAGCTGCGGATCGTGGGGGAGCGGCTGAGCGGCGACGGGCTGGTGCTGCTGGAGACCGCGCTGCGGGATCCGGGACGCCGTACGGTGCAGGCCGCCTGGCACACCGGAGGAGCGGCGCCCGTCACCCGTGCGCCCCTCCCCGACGACCGCCTCGGCACCGCCCTGCTGCCACTGCGCGTCGCCGGCAGGACCGACGGGCAGCGGAAGGTGCTCGCCGCCGCCGAACAGATGGTGGTCGCGCTGCGGTCCGTCTTCGTCTGCGACCCCCAGCCGGAGTGGATGGGCGCCCCGGTGCCCACCGGCTCCGGACGGCTGCTCGGCGGCTGCGACAACCTCGCCGACGTGCTCTGGCGCACCCGCGAGGAGTGCGCCCGCCGGCACGCGCAACTGGTCGCCGCCCTCGACGCCGGCTGCGCCGGACAGGTCGTCGACCTGCGGGCGGAGCCCCTGCCCGACGGTACGGTCCGCGCGGTGCTCGACCGCGGCGACGGCACCGGCACGGAACTCGCCCGGCTCGGCTACGGCGAACTGCGCTACGTCGCCCTCGCCCTGGTCCTCCTCACCGGCCCCGGCGTCCTCGACCTGGACACGGCCGGCGAGGTGCCCTCAGCGATGCAGGCGCTCACCCTGCTCTGCGACAACCTCGACCGCGGCTTGGACGTACACCAGCGCGCGGGCCTGCTGAGGCTGGCCGTGCGCATGGCCGACCGCGGCCACATCCGTTGTGTCGCGGCGGTGAGCGACCCGTCGTACGCCGTCCGGACCGACGGGGTGACGGTGGTACACCTGGGAGGGTGACAGAACACCTGGACGTGGCGAAACTCCAGCGCAGGCTGGCCGAGTTCGCGGCCGCGCGGAACTGGCAGCCCTTCCACACCCCCAAGAACCTCGTCTCCGCGCTCAGCGTGGAGGCCTCCGAACTGGTCGAGATCTTTCAGTGGCTGACCCCCGAGGAGTCGGCGCGGGTCATGGACGACCCCGAGACCGCGCACCGGGTGAGCGACGAGGTCGCCGACGTCCTCGCCTATCTGCTGCAGTTGTGCGAGGTGCTCGGCATCGACCCGCTCGCCGCCCTGCACGCGAAGATCGACCGCAACGAACGCAGGTTTCCGGCGCCGTAGACCGACGGCGCCGTAGACCGCCGGGGCTGTGGACCGCCCGGGCTGTGGACAACTGCGGGACTCCCGCCGTCCGCTTTCACTCTCCGGAGTCGTTCACTGGCCCGAAACCGATTTGTTGTCCACAGATTTCCGTCTTCCTCTGGCTTTTCGCCCCACAGGCCTTCACTCTGGGTAGTGGAACGCTCTCTGTGCGCGAGGGCGGTGCGCAAGGGAGTTCGGGCGGACGTGCGAGGAGCACGTCGGACAGACGGGGGTGGCGCATGGACGCGGTGCGACTCATCCTGACCAGCAGGCACGCGCTCGCGGGCAGCGGGGAAAGAGCGGAGGTCCTCACGGAGGTCTGGCAGGCCCAGGCCCTGGCGCAGGCGATAGGGAGTCGTCTGGCCGTCTCGGGCCCGCCCGAACTGCGCGGCGAGGCCCTCGGACTGACCGAGCTGGCGGGCCGGGGCTGCGGGGTGCTGGACACCCCCGACCTCGACCACGCCGACCTGCGGGCCGCCCAGCTCACCGCGCTGGACGACGCCCGCGTGGCCCTGATCGACCTGGGCGGTCTGCTCGGCGAGGTCGGCATCGCCCTCGTCGCCGTCGCCAGCGCGGCGGACGACCAGGGCACGTACTGGCAGTGCATGGAGGCCATCGACGCGGCCGACGAGTCCAGGGACCGCGTCCTGGAGATGCTGCGCAAGCTGGCGGCGAGGGAGGAGCGGGAGGAGAGGGAGGTGCGGGAGGAGAGGAGTGAGAGGGAGGGGGTTGTGTTACCGGAGCGGTGACGTCCGGGGCCCGGGGGACCGCCGGGATCGACTCCACCTACGACACCCCCCATCGTGGCGAAGGCCCACGACCTCGGCACCACCGGCAAGCTCGGCGTCGGCGCCTGGAAACGGGCGGAGCGGTAGTCGGAAAATCGCACGCCCTCGCGCCCGCGGCTCTGTACGTTGGAGCTGCGCACAAGCGCACGACCAGCGCTTTCGCTCCTTCCCGACCCTTCGAGGCACCCACCGTGTTCCTGACGATCACCACCACCGGCACCCCGGAACGCCCCGCCACCGACCTGGGCTACCTGCTGCACAAGCATCCCGGGAAATCACAGGCGTTCTCCACGTCCTACGGCACGGCGCACGTCCTCTACCCCGAGGCCGACGCCGAACGCTGTACAGCGGCGCTGCTGCTGGAGGTGGATGCCGTGGCGCTGGTCCGGCGCGGCAAGGGCAAGGGCCGCGGCGGCGCACCCGACGCGGCACTCGCCCAGTACGTCAACGACCGCCCGTACGCGGCCTCCTCGCTGCTGGCCGTCGCGCTGAGCGGCGTCTTCTCCAGCGCGATGCGGGCCGTGTGCACCGCGAAGCCCGAACTCCCCGCGCAGGCCCGGCCGTTGCGCATCGAGGTGCCCGCGCTGCCCGCTCGCGGCGGCCCCGGGCTCGTACAACGGCTCTTCGAGCCGCTGGGCTGGACGGTGACCGCCGACCCGGTGGCCCTCGACTCCGCGTTCCCGGAGTGGGGCGACTCGCGGTACGTACGGCTCGTCCTGGAGTCGGAGGCGCTGACCCTCGCCGAGGCCCTGCGCCACCTGTACGTACTGCTGCCGGTCCTCGACGACGCCAAGCACTACTGGGTCGCCGAGGACGAGGTCGACAAGCTGATGCGCGCCGGCGGGGCCTGGCTGTACAACCACCCCGAGGTCAAGCTGATCACCAGCCGGTTCCTCTCGCGCCGCTGGTCGCTGACCCGGCAGGCGATGGAGCGGCTGGAGCTGGTGCGGCTCGCCGAGAGCGACGACAGCGCGGTCGAGGACATCGACAACGCGGTCGGGGCGGAGGCCGAGACCGAGGAGAAGCCGACCCCGCTGGCCGTCCAGCGCCGCGACGCGATCATCGAGGCGCTGCGGGCCTGCGGTGCCGCCCGGGTGCTCGACCTCGGCTGCGGCCAGGGCCAGTTGGTGCAGGCGCTGCTGAAGGACCCGGCGTTCACCGAGATCGTCGGCGTCGACGTGTCGATGCGCGCGCTCACCATCGCCGCCCGCCGGCTGAAGCTGGACCGGATGGGCGAGCGGCAGGCGTCCCGCGTCCGGTTCGTGCAGGGCTCGCTCGCCTACACCGACACCCGGCTCAAGGGCTACGACGCGGCCGTGCTCAGCGAGGTGATCGAGCATCTCGATCTGCCGAGGCTGCCCGCCCTGGAGTACACGGTGTTCGGCGCGGCCCGCCCCCGCACGGTCGTCGTGACCACCCCGAACGTCGAGTACAACGTCCGCTGGGAGTCCCTCCCGGCCGGACACGTGAGACACGGTGACCACCGCTTCGAGTGGACCCGCGAGGAGTTCCGCGCCTGGGCGGCCGCGGTCGGCGAACGGCACGGCTACACCGTGGAGTTCGTGCCCGTCGGCCCGGACGACCCCGAGGTGGGACCGCCCACCCAGATGGCCGTGTTCACGGCCCGCACCACGAACGAGAAGGAGGCGAAGGCGGCATGACCGAGAACCGGGACAGCGAGAACCGGGACACAGCGAAGCAGGGACGGAAGCAGGGGCGGGTCCTCCCCGTCACCGACCTCTCCCTCGTCGTGCTGGTCGGCGCCTCCGGCTCCGGCAAGTCCACCTTCGCGCGCAGGCACTTCAAGCCCACCGAGGTCATCTCCTCCGACTTCTGCCGGGGCCTGGTCTCCGACGACGAGAACGACCAGAGCGCCACTCGGGACGCCTTCGACGTCCTGCACTACATCGCGGGCAAGCGGCTCGCCGCCGGGCGACGCACGGTCGTCGACGCCACCAGCGTCCAGCAGGACGCCCGCCGGCAGCTGGTCGACCTGGCCAAGCAGTACGACGTGCTGCCCATCGCCATCGTGCTCGACGTGCCGGAGGAGGTGTGCGCCGAGCGCAACGCGGGCCGCACCGACCGCGCCGACATGCCGCGCCGGGTCATCCAGCGCCACACCCGCGAACTCCGCCGCTCCCTGCGCCACCTGGAGCGCGAGGGCTTCCGCAAGGTGCACGTCCTGCGCGGCGTGGAGGACGTCGAGAACGCCGGCGTCGTCACCGAGAAGCGCTTCAACGACCTGACCCATCTCACCGGCCCGTTCGACATCATCGGCGACATCCACGGCTGCGCCGCCGAACTGGAGTCCCTGCTGGGCAAGTTGGGCTACACCGACGGCGTGCACCCGGAGGGCCGTACGGCCGTCTTCGTCGGCGACCTCGTCGACCGGGGCCCGGACAGCCCGGGTGTGCTGCGCCGTGTGATGGCCATGGTGAAGTCGGGCAGCGCCCTGTGCGTGCCGGGCAACCACGAGAACAAGTACGGTCGTTACCTCAAGGGCCGCAAGGTCCAGCACACCCACGGACTCGCCGAGACCATCGAGCAGATGGAGGACGAGAGCGAGGAGTTCCACGCCGAGGTACGGGAGTTCATCGACGGTCTCGTCAGCCACTACGTCCTCGACGGCGGCCGGCTGGTGGTCTGCCACGCCGGTCTGCCGGAGAAGTACCACGGCCGCACCTCCGGCCGGGTCCGCTCGCACGCGCTGTACGGCGAGACCACCGGCGAGACCGACGAGTTCGGGCTGCCGGTGCGCTACCCGTGGGCGGAGGACTACCGGGGCCGGGCGGCGGTCGTCTACGGCCACACGCCCGTCCCGGAGGCCACCTGGCTGAACAACACCATCTGCCTGGACACCGGCGCGGTCTTCGGCGGCAAGCTCACCGCGCTGCGCTGGCCGGAGCGCGAGCTGGTCGACGTACCGGCGGAGCAGGTCTGGTACGAGCCGGTGAAGCCGCTGCGCTCCGAGGCGCCCGGTGGGCACGACGGGCGGCCGCTCGACCTGGCGGACGTCCACGGCCGCCGGATCGTCGAGACCCGGTACGACGGCCAGATGCGGGTCTCGATCCGTGAGGAGAACGCGGCCGCGGCCCTGGAGGTCATGAGCCGGTTCGCGGTCGACCCGCGGCTGCTGCCGTACCTGCCCCCGACCATGGCCCCCACCGCCACCAGCCATGTTGATGGCTACCTGGAGCACCCGGCGGAGGCGTTCGCGCAGTACGCGGCGGACGGGGTCGAGCGGGTCGTGTGCGAGGAGAAGCACATGGGCTCGCGGGCGGTGGCCCTGGTGTGCCGCGACGCGGAGACGGCGCGCAGGCGCTTCGGAGTCGACGGTCCTACGGGATCGCTCTACACCCGTACCGGACGCCCGTTCTTCGACGACGTGTCGGTGACCGAGGAGATCCTCGGCCGGGTACGGGCCGCCGTGGACGCGGCCGGACTGTGGGCGGAGCTCGACACGGACTGGCTGCTGCTGGACGCCGAGCTGATGCCGTGGTCGCTGAAGGCGTCGGGCCTGCTGCGCTCCCAGTACGCGGCGGTCGGCGCCGCCTCCGGGGCCGTCTTCCCGGGCGCGCTGGCCGCGCTGGAGGGTGCGGCGGCCCGGGGCGTCGACGTCTCGGACCTGCTGGCCCGGCAGCGTGAGCGCGCCTCGGACGCGGCCGCGTTCACGGAGGCGTACCGCCGCTACTGCTGGACCACGGACGGCCTGGACGGCGTACGCCTGGCCCCCTTCCAGCTGCTCGCCGTGCAGGGCCGCAGCCTCGCGGGCCTGCCGCACGACGGGCAACTGGCCCTGCTGGACCGGCTGGTGGAGCACGACACCACCGGACTGCTGCAGACCACCGGCCGGCTGTACGTCGACACCGCCGACCCCGAGTCGGTGCGGGCCGGCGTCGACTGGTGGCTGGAGATGACCGGCCGGGGCGGCGAGGGCATGGTCGTCAAGCCGCTCGGCGCCCTGGTGCGCAGCAGCGAGGGCCGCCTGGTGCAGCCCGGCATCAAGTGCCGGGGCCGGGAGTACCTCCGGATCATCTACGGCCCGGAGTACACCCGCCCCGACCACCTGGCCCGGCTGCGCGGACGCTTCCTGAACCACAAGCGGTCGCTGGCGATCCGCGAGTACGTGCTCGGCCTGGAGGCCCTGGACCGCCTCGCCGACGGCGAACCGCTGTGGCGCGTCCACGAGGCGGTGTTCGGGGTACTGGCCCTGGAGTCGGAGCCGGTGGACCCGAGGCTGTGACGTCAGCGTCCCGTGACGACCGGAGGGTCGAGGGCTTCCAGGGTGGCTACCGGAACGAGGTTGTGGTAGCCACCGGAGACGTAGACGCAGTTACCGGTGGCTCCGGGTGGGCAGGGCAGGGCCGCGGCGGCCGCCGCGTAGCGGGATGTCGGCAGGGCCGGCAGGGTGGTCCAGGCGTTGGAGAGCGGGTTGTACGACAGGGCCGTGTCCTGGTCGGTGATGTTCGTGCCGCCCAGCGCGTACACGCAGGTGCCCGTCTGGCCCGGTGGGCAGGTCGTGGAGGCCACGGCCTGCGACGACCGCTCGACGGGGAGCCGCGCCACCAGGCTCCAGGCCTTCGAGACGGGGTTGTAGGACTCCACCGTGTCGGAGTAGCCCGACGAGTCGAATCCGCCGACCGCGTAGACGCAGGTTCCCGTCTGACCGGACGGGCAGGGCGCGGCCGCCGCCCCGAGGTTGCTCCGGGCCTGACTCAGTGACGAGAGAGTGGTCCAGGTCAGGGTGGCGGGGTTGAAGGACTCCACGCTCGCCAGGGCGCCGCTGGTGCCCGTACCCCCCACGGCGTAGACACAGGTACCGGTCTGACCGGACGGGCAGGGCGCGGCCGCCACCCCGAGGGCCGAGCGGGCCGTGTTCAGCTGCGTGATCGTGCTCCAGGCGAGGGTCGCGGGGTTGTAGAACTGCACGGTCTTCAGGATGGTGCTGCCCTGCTCACCTCCGACGGCGTACACACACGTCCCGCCCAGTCCCGACGGGCAGGGGGCGGCCGCCGCGCCGAGCCCGCTGCGGGGCGTGGGCAGGTTCGACAGTGTCGTCCACTGGTTGGTGGTCCGGTTGTACGACCGCGTCGTGGCCAGCGGCGAGGTGCCGTCGTAACCGCCTACGGAGTAGAGGCAGTTACCGGTCTGCCCACTGGGGCAGGGGGCGGCGGCGCCGGCCGCGTCCGCCCGGGCCGACGGCTCGGACGTCAGAATGGTCCAGGTCAGTCCGGTTCTCGCACCGGCGGGCAGCATCCCGCAGAGAACGGCGACGGCTGCGAGGACCCCGGTCAGGGCGCAGCGGGCGCGCCACCTTCCCGGGATCGTACGTATGGGAGGCAAGGCAGGCTCCTGTCGCAGAGGGGGCGTTTACCAGAGGTGTCCCACGCCTCGGCCGACGACCCGCCGTCACAGCCGCACATTTCCCTCTATCGGCCCAGGGGCCACCGCGTCACCCCACGAGCCGCAGCCGCTCCCCGCACACCCCCACCCGCACCGTCTGTCCCCAGGTCAGCTCCACCGCGTCGCTCTCGATCCCGTCCCCGAACGCGATGATCCGCTCGGACTCGACGGTGAGGGTCAGCCGGCCCCCGGCGGTCAGCTCGCCCGCCACGCAGGACGTGCCCGTCGCCGGTGACGGCCAGGCCTCCCGTACGAACCACACCAGCCGTTCCTCCGTCGGCGCGGGCAGTCTGAGGCTCCCGCCCCGCTCCTGCCAGACCGAGCGGATCCAGCCGGTGGCGCCCGTGCCGGTGCCGACCAGCACCCCGGAGGAGGCCTGGGCCTCGACGACACCCCCGTCGTCCTCGAGGCCCAGGCGGTAGCGGGCGGTCTGGTGACCGGCGGCGCCCAGATAGATCTCGTTGAGGGCCAGCAGCCGCTGGGTGTCGTCGGCGACGGCCTCGACCATGGTCAGCTCGGACACCCCGGTCGCGGAGGCGAGCGCCGAGGGCAGCAGGGCGCCCGCGTCGGCGGGGCGGTGGCGGACCAGGACGCCCGGGTTGCGGCCGGGGTCGGTGTCGATGCCGACCACGGGCTGCCCGGCGAGGTACTTGGCGACGTTCGCCACCAGACCGTCCTGGCCCACCACGATCACCACGTCCTCCGGCGCGAACAGGAAGCGGTCCAGGTCGGCCCGCTCCACCTGGCTCTGACGCCAGGTCAGGGGGATCGCCGAGGTCACCTCCGCCAGCGCGCGCCGGGTGCGGCGGTGCCGCTCGGCGACCTCCTCGATGTCCCGGCCCCGCGAGGAGAGGAAGAAGGCGGCCTGGCCGTGCGTGCCGTGCCGGGCCACCAGCTCCTCGTACTCCGTGGTGCGATGGACCAGCACGGCCCGCGGGGCGAGACTCACCGCTGTGCCCCGAGCTTGGCGAGCAGCCCGGTCAGCACGTCCGGCGAGATCGTCACGCTGTCGATGTGCGGCAGGTTCTCCGCGAGCCGGGTGCCGGTGAGGGCGTGCAGGGTCGCGACGTCGACGTCGGCGTGGACGCGCAGCCAGGCCGCCTGTGCCTGCGCCCGGGCCTCGCCGACCCCGCGGGCCGCCTCGGCCTCCGCCTCCGCGAGCTTCACCGTGCGTGCCGACTCCGCCTCGGCCAGCCGCTCCGTGCGCCGCGCCTCGGCGTCCGCGAGGTGCACCTGCTTGGCCGCCTCGGCCTCGGCGAGCTTCACCGAGCGCGCGGCCTCCGCCTCCGCGAGCCGGACCGTCCGGGTCGCCTCGGCCTCCGCCCTTACCCGGTCCGCCGCCGCGGTCTCCTCCGCCTCGCGGCGGGCGTTGGTGCCGCGCTGTTCGACCAACTGCTCCTCGCGCCGGGCGAGTTCGATCCTGCTGGCGAGCTCGTTCTCGGCGATGGTCCGCTCCCGCTCGACCGCCACCGCCCGCCGTTCGTACGTCGCCCGGTCCGCCTCCTGCTGGATCTGCTCGCGGGCCGGGGTGCGCAGCGCCCGCTCCACGTCCGGCTCCGGGCGCAGCGCCATCACGCGTACGGCGACCACCTCGATGCCCGTGGCCGGCAGGCGCGGTTCCGCCGCCAGCCCCGCCGCGACCCGCTCCCGTACCGCCGTCACCCCGTCGACCAGCGCCTCCGACAGCGGCGTACGGGCGAGGACGTCCAGTGCGTGCTGCTGGGCCGTCTCGGTGAGCAGGGTGCCCAGCTGCTCCAGCGGCGCGCCGCGCCAGACGCCGGTGTCCGGGTCGATGGAGAAGTCGAGGCGGGCGGCGGCCACGGCCGGGTCGCTGATCCGGTAGGTCACCGTCGCCTGCACGGTGACGTCCTGGAAGTCGACCGTGCGGGCGTGGAAGGTCATGGCCAACTCGCGGTCGTCGACCGGCACTTCGGAGAGCGCCGCGGTGAGCGCGCGGAACCAGAAGCTGAGCCCCGGGCCGTCGTGCACCAGCGTGCCCGAGCGGTGGTGGCGGATGTGCGCCGTCGGGGCGCCGCGCAGATGGCGCCAGCCCAGCCGCCGGGTGATGTCGGCCATGAGAGGTCCCCCTCGCCTTGATTTCGTCACTGAGACGATAATCGGAGGAGTCACTTGTCGTCAAGAGGACGAAAACAAGCGGTTGCGAAACGACACAAGAGCGGGTGAAGGCGGGCGCCGATGGTCAGGATGGAGGCATGGGATTCCATGTCGACTCCGAGGCCGGGCCACTGCGCCGCGTCATCCTGCACCGGCCGGATCTCGAGCTCAAAAGGCTCACCCCCAGCAACAAGGACGCACTGCTCTTCGACGACGTGCTCTGGGTGCGCCGGGCGCGCGCCGAGCACGACGGTTTCGCCGACGTCCTGCGCGACCGTGGCGTCGAGGTCCATCTGTTCGGCGACCTGCTCGTCGAGGCCCTGGAGATCCCGGAGGCCCGCGCGCTCGTCCTGGACCGCGTCTTCGACGAGAAGGAGTACGGGGTGCTCGCCACCGACCACCTCCGGGCCGCCTTCGCGAACCTGTCCGCGGCCGACCTGGCCGAGAGCCTCGTCGGAGGCATGACCAAACGGGAGTTCCTGGAGGCCAACCCCGAGCCGACCTCCGTGCGCTTCCACGTCATGGAACTCGACGACTTCCTCCTCGCCCCGCTGCCCAACCACCTCTTCACCCGCGACACCTCCGCCTGGATCTACGACGGCGTCGCCGTCAACGCCATGCGCTGGCCCGCCCGGCAGCGGGAGACCGTGCACTTCGAGGCGATCTACCGGCACCACCCCCTGTTCCGGACGGAGGCGTTCCATGTCTGGTCCGAGGGGCAGGCCGACTACCCCTCGACCATCGAGGGCGGTGACGTCCTCGTCATCGGCAACGGCGCGGTGCTCATCGGCATGAGCGAGCGGACCACCCCGCAGGCCGTCGAGATGCTCGCGCACAAGCTGTTCGCCGCCGGTTCGGCGCGGACCATCGTGGCCCTGGACATGCCGAAGCGGCGCGCCTTCATGCACCTCGACACCGTGATGACGATGGTCGACGGCGACACCTTCACCCAGTACGCCGGCCTCGGCATGCTCCGCTCGTACACCATCGAGCAGGGCGTCGGCGAGAAGGAGCTGAAGGTCACCGACCATCCGCCGGAGCACATGCACCGCGCGATCGCCGCCGCCCTCGGTCTCGACGAGATCCGGGTGCTCACCGCCACCCAGGACGTGCACGCGGCCGAGCGCGAGCAGTGGGACGACGGCTGCAACGTCCTCGCCGTCGAACCGGGTGTCGTCGTCGCCTACGAGCGCAACGCCACCACCAACACCCATCTGCGCAAACAGGGCATCGAGGTGATCGAGATCCCGGGCAGCGAGCTGGGCCGGGGCAGGGGTGGGCCGCGCTGCATGAGCTGCCCGGTCGAACGGGGAGCCGTGTAGGGAACAGGAGGGCGGGCGGGGCTGTATAGAAATGCTATTCGTCGTATAGAGTTCCACAGTCCCGTTCACGTACCTCTGGAGCGCCCCCATGGCGACTGTCCCGACCGCCCTCGCCGGCCGCCACTTCCTCAAGGAGCTGGACTTCACCGGGGAGGAGTTCCGCGGCCTGATCGAGCTGGCCGCCGAGCTCAAGGCCGCCAAGAAGGCCGGGACCGAGGTGCGGCACCTGCGCGGGAAGAACATCGCGCTGATCTTCGAGAAGACCTCGACGCGCACCCGCTGCGCGTTCGAGGTCGCCGCCGCCGACCAGGGCGCCTCCACCACCTACCTCGACCCGTCGGGTTCCCAGATCGGCCACAAGGAGTCCGTCAAGGACACCGCGCGCGTCCTGGGCCGGATGTACGACGGCATCGAGTACCGCGGCGACAGCCAGCAGAAGGTCGAGGAGCTCGCCGCGTACGCCGGGGTGCCCGTCTACAACGGCCTCACCGACGACTGGCACCCCACCCAGATGCTCGCCGACGTCCTGACGATGACCGAGCACACCGCCAAGCCCCTGACGGACATCGCCTTCGCCTACCTCGGCGACGCCCGCTTCAACATGGGCAACTCCTACCTCGTCACCGGCGCCCTGCTCGGCATGGACGTGCGGATCGTCGCCCCCAAGACCTACTGGCCGGCCCAGGAGATCGTCGACCGGGCCCGTGAGCTGGCCGAGACCAGCGGCGCCCGCATCACGCTCACCGAGTCCGTCGCGGAGGGGGTGCTCGGCGCCGACTTCGTCGCCACCGACGTCTGGGTGTCCATGGGCGAGCCCAAGGAGGTCTGGGACGAGCGGATCGCCGCCCTCGCCCCGTACGCCGTGACCATGGACGTCCTGCGTGCCACCGGCAACCCGGACGTCCGGTTCCTGCACTGCCTGCCGGCCTTCCACGACCTCGGCACCAAGGTGGGCCGCGAGATCCACGAGGCCCACGGCCTGGACTCGCTGGAGGTCACCGACGAGGTCTTCGAGTCGTCCCACTCGGTCGTCTTCGACGAGGCGGAGAACCGACTGCACACCATCAAGGCCGTCCTGGTCGCCACCCTCGCCTGACGCGGCTCAGCGGCTCATTCGGGCCGAGGCCGCCACTGCGGTGGCACCACGGCCAGTCGGAACCACACTGCCTTGCCCTTGTCGGTGGGGCGGTGCCCGCACGACGAACTCAGCGCGCGGATCAGCAGCAGCCCCCGCCCGTGCTCCAGCCACGGGTCGGGCTCCGCGCCGGAGGGCCGGGTGAGGTCACCCGGCGGCATCGGATCGTGGTCGTGCACCTCGACCTGGCAGCCGGACGGCCGCAGCTCCACCACCAGCTCTATCGGGGCGTCCCCGGCGTCGGTGTGCTCCACGGCGTTCGCGACCAGCTCGGCCGTCAGCAGCTCCGCGGTGTCGCTGTCCGCTCCGTGCTCCAGCTCCGCCAGCGCCGTACGGACCAGTGCACGGGCCACCGGCACGGCCGCGGCGGAGTGCGGCAGTGCGATCCGCCAGGAGGCGGCCGAATCGGAGGGGCGATCTTGCAAGGCGAGTCCGTTCTTGGCGCAGGGTCCGGTGATCGACATCAGGCGGTCCTGCTTTCAGCTTCAGGAATGGTACGGCTAACAGGTGGCTTACCCCGCCCAACGCTCCGTCTCGCCTGCCTGCTCCCGTTGTTACCGCGTTATTGACGAGCGGTGACACTGCGCGGGCCGCGCAGAAAAAACCGCCCTCCTGGAGGGGAGGGCGGTTTGAAACAGGAGGTGAGAACGCCTACCTCAGCCGAACGCGTACCTCAGTCGAGCTCCACCATGCCCGCCGTGAGCGTCGCCCCGTCGGCCGGGTCGATCAGGATGAACGCACCCGTGCGCCGAGACACCCCGTAGTCGTCCAGCGCGAGCGGCTCCGCGGTGCGCAGGGTGATCCGGCCCAGGTCGTTCACGGCCAGCCCGGACGCCCCGCCCAGGTCCTTCACCAGTGCCTTGACGGTCCTGGTGGTGTGCTTGAGCAGCACCCGGTCGCCGACCCGCAGCGGACGGTCGGCCAGATGGCACACGGCCGCCCGCACATCCTGCGTGAGCGTCGGCGCGCCGGCGCCCGCCGTGATCATGTCCCCGCGCGAGACGTCCCGTTGGTCCGCCAGCCGCACCCCGACCGACTGCGGCGCGTACGCCACCCGGACGTCCTCGCCCAGTACGTCGATGGCGGCGACCTCGGAGGTCTCGCCGGACGGATGGACGGTCACCCGGTCGCCGACCCGCAGGGAGCCCGACGTCAACTGGCCTGCGTAGTGGCGGACATCGCCGTGCCGGATGACGTACTGCACCGGGAACCGGGCGGGCGCGTCGGCCGCGTCGGTGCCGACGGGAACGTTCTCCAGGAACTCCAGCAGGGCCGGACCGGTGTACCAGTCCATGTGCGCCGACCGCTCGACCACGTTGTCGCCGACGAGCGCCGACACCGGGATCGGGGTGAAGCCGGGCAGCCCGAACTCGGCGGCGTCGGCGGCGAACTCCTCGACGATCCGCTCGAAGACGTCCTGCCGGTAGTCGACGAGGTCCATCTTGTTGACGGCCAGCACGACCTGCGGGACGCGCAGCAGCCCGGCGACCGCCGCATGCCGCCGGGTCTGTTCGACCACGCCGTTGCGGGCGTCGATCAGGACGATCGCCAGCTCGGCCGTCGAGGCGCCGGTGACCATGTTGCGGGTGTACTGCACATGGCCCGGGGTGTCGGCGAGGATGAACCGCCGCTTCGGCGTGGCGAAGTAGCGGTACGCGACATCGATCGTGATGCCCTGCTCGCGCTCCGCCCGCAGCCCGTCCGTGAGGAGAGCCAGGTCGGGCGCGTCCTTGCCGCGGTTGCGGGAGGCGGTCTCCACGGCCTCCAACTGGTCGGCGAGGACCGACTTGGAGTCGTGCAGCAGCCGTCCCACGAGGGTGGACTTGCCGTCGTCGACGGAACCGGCGGTGGCGAACCGCAGGGTGTCCACTGTCAGATCCGTCATCTCTAGAAGTACCCCTCGCGCTTGCGGTCCTCCATGGCGGCCTCGGAGAGCTTGTCGTCGGCACGCGTGGCGCCGCGCTCGGTGAGCCGGGAGGCGGCGATCTCGGAGATCACCTTCTCGATGGTGTCGGCGTCGGAGTCCACCGCGCCGGTGCAGGACATGTCGCCGACCGTGCGGTAGCGGACCTGCCGCTTCTCGACGGTCTCACCCGGCTTGGGCCCGCCCCACTCGCCGGCCGTGAGCCACATCCCGCCCCGCCGGAACACCTCGCGGTAGTGCGCGAAGTAGATCTCGGGCAGCTCGATGTCCTCGCGGGCGATGTACTGCCAGACGTCGAGCTCGGTCCAGTTGGACAGCGGGAACACACGGACGTGTTCGCCGGGTGCGTGGCGGCCGTTGTACAGGTTCCACAGCTCGGGCCGCTGGCGGCGCGGGTCCCACTGCGAGAACTCGTCGCGCAGCGAGAACACCCGCTCCTTCGCCCGGGCCTTCTCCTCGTCGCGGCGCCCGCCGCCGAAGACGGCGTCGAACCTCTCCGACTGGATCTTCTCGGTGAGCGGGAGGGTCTGCAGCGGGTTGCGGGTGCCGTCGGGCCGCTCGCGCAGTACACCACGGTCGATGTAGTCCTGCACGGACGCCACATGCAGCCGCAGTTGATGCCGCCGGACCGTACGGTCCCGGTAGTCGATGACCTCGGGGAAGTTGTGCCCGGTGTCGACGTGCAGCAGCGAGAAAGGGACCGCGGCCGGGGCGAACGCCTTCAGCGCGAGGTGCAGCATGACGATGGAGTCCTTGCCGCCGGAGAACAGGACCACCGGGTTCTCGAACTCGCCCGCCACCTCGCGGAAGATGTGCACCGCCTCGGACTCCAGCGCGTCCAGATGCGAGAGCGTGTACCCGCTCACACCAGCCCCCGCTCCGCCAGCAGCGCGTACACCGCGTCCGCCGACTCCCGAGGGGTCTGCTCCTGCGTCTGCAGCACGAGCGCGGGGTCCACCGGCACCTCGTACGGGTCGTCGACCCCCGTCAGCCCGGTCAGCTCGCCCGCCGCCTGCCGGGCGTACAGCCCCTTCACGTCCCGCTCGCTGCACACCTCCACCGGGGTGGCGACATGCACCTCCAGGTACGGGGTCCCGCTCTTCTCGTGCCGCAGCCGCACCGCCTCGCGACTGTCGGCGTAGGGGGCGATGACGGGGACGACCGACAGCACGCCGTTGCGCGCCAGGACCTCGGAGACCAGCCCGATCCGCTGGACGTTGGTGTTGCGGTCGGCGCGGCTGAAACCGAGACCGGCGGACAGGAAACGGCGGATCTCGTCGCCGTCCAGGACCTCCACCCGGTGTCCCCCGGTCCTCAGCCGCTCACCCAGGAGGCGGGCGATCGTCGTCTTGCCGGCGCTCGGCAGTCCCGTGAGCCAGACCGTGGCCCCCTGGGCCCTCGGAGCGACGGCCCTTGGCGTACTGGTCATCCTCAACAGTCCTCTTTCCTACCCGGCGTACAACCCGTCGAACGGTAGGTAAGGAGTCTGAGAGGAGTTGTTAAGGAGCCTGAGGATTAGCTGAGTGACGCCTGATGTGCATGAGGTCACAGCGCGGCGGCCCCGAAGCAGAGCGTCGCGAGGTCGTGCGACCCGCGAGGTCACACCCCGGCGAACTCCGCGCCCGCGTCCCGCAGTCGCTCGTGCAGCCCGTGGAACACGGCCGCCGAGCGGGCTCCGGGCCAGTTCTCGGGCAGCAGCCGGGCGGGCAGGCCCGGGTCGGAGTACGGCAGATGGCGCCAGGAGTCCAGGGCGAGGAGGTAGTCGCGGTAGGCCTCCTCCGGCGGGGTGTCCGGCCGCCGCTGCCAGGAGTGCAGCACGCTCGCGTGGCGGTCGAGGAACGCCTCGTGCTCCTTGGCGACGGCCGTCAGGTCCCACCAGCGGGTGACCGCCTCGACGGTCGGCGCGAAGCCGAGGTGCTCACCGCGGAAGAAGTCGACGTATCCGTCGAGCCCGAGCCGCTGGAGGGTGTGCCGGGTCTCCTCGTACAGCCGGGCCGGGGCGATCCACACGCCCGGGGCGGCCGTGCCGAAGCCCAGTCCGGCGAGCCGGGAGCGCAGGACGTGCCGCTTCTGCCGCTCCGACTCCGGCACCGAGAACACCGCCAGCACCCAGCTCTCGTCGGTGTCCGGCGCCGAGGCGTAGATACGGCGGTCCCCGTCGTCGAGCAACTGCAGGGCTTCGGCGGAGAGTTCGTACCCTGCCGCGCCCTGCGCCGTACGGGCCGGCAGCAGCAGTCCGCGCCGCTTCAGCCGCGACACCGAGGAGCGTACGGAGGGCGCGTCGACGCCGACCGCGGCAAGCAGCCGGATCAGCTCGGCGACGGGCAGCGGACCCGGCGCGAAGCGGCCGTAGGCGCCGTAGAGCGTGACGATGAGAGACCGAGGTGCGGGCTGGTCGGACACGTTGATCATTTTAGTTCGTCGCCATCACGGCTGGTCATGATCGGTGCTCTGGCCGGTGTGACCTTCGTCGTGTCCCGCCGGTGCGGCTTCGCCGAGTCCGTCGGCGACGGACCGCGAGCAGGCGTCGGACTCAGGCGGCGACGGTCAGGCGCTCGGCCGGGACGCGGTGGGGGGCCACCACGCGGCCGTCGGGCAGGAGTTCACCGGAGTCGTCGAAGACGATCGTGCCGTCGCACAGCAGGTTCCAGCCCTGTTCGGGGTGGGCGGCGACGACGTGCGGGGAGCGGGCGTCGGCCGAAGCGGCGGCGAAGGAGTGGGAACACATGGCGCACCTCCACGTCGGTGGGGGCCGGCCGTCCGGTCGGCCTCGCATGGAACGACCATGCGCCCGCCGCCTCGGGCACCGCCAGAGGGTGTCCCGAAGCGTGACAGCACCAGGACAACTCCAGGACCGTTCGCCGACGACCGGTGCGGACTCGCCACCGAAGGGGTGACGGTCACGGCTGTGGGCCCGTCCGCCCGGTACCAGTGGAATCCCCCCACCACAGGAGGTCTTCCATGTTGCTTCGCCCCGCACTGGCCGCGGCGGCCGGTGCCGCCCTGTTCCTGCTCGCCCTGCCGGGCCAGGCCGCCACCGCCGCCCCGGTCGAGACCCTCACCGTCGACGCGGTCGGCACGGTCGCCGCCGACGGTACCGTCACCCTCTCCGGAACCTACAGCTGCGTCGGCAGCACGGGACCGGTCTTCATCAGCTCCAACGTCCAGCAGGGCACGAACACCGTGCGCTACGGCATCGGCGGCAGCCGTGCGGTGTGCGACGGCGCCCTGCACACCTGGCGGAACACCGGCAGGATCGTCACGGACACGCTGAAGGCCGGCCCCGCCCACGTCGAGGCCACGATCACCGAGCTCGAACCCCGCGGCGGTCTGCCGCTGCCCCGCTTCCACGCGGTACGGCAGCAGGAGGTCACCCTCAGCCTGCCCGCCCAGGGCCCCGCTCAGGGCCCCGCCCAGAGCCCTGCCCAGGGCCCCGCTCAGAGCCCCGCCCAGGGCCCCGCCCAGGGCTGACCGTCCCGCCGTACGCCCCGGCGAGCAGGACGGCCGGGGCGTACGGCGTGGGAGGACGCACCTCGTCATCGGCCTGCCGGGACCGGAGCCGGCCGTTCCCCCGATCCCCGGACGATCAGCCGGGTCGGCACGGTGATCGTACGGGCGCGGGAGCGGTCGCCGTCGAGGCGGGAGAGGGCGGTGGTCGCGGCGGTGCGGCCGATCTCCTCGGGGTCCTGCGCGACGACGGTCAGCGCCGGTTCGAGCGCGTCCGCGAGTGCCACGTCGTCGAAGGCGACGACCGCGACGTCCTTGCGCCGGCTGCGGGCGAGTTCGGTCACTATGCCCAGCGCGACGATGTTGTTGCCGGCGAAGAGGGCCGTGGGCGGATCGGGCAGGTCCAGCAGCCGCGCGGTCGCCGCCGAGGCGCCTTGCTGGTCATGGGCGTTGGTGACGAGGGAGCGGTCGTCCGGGAGGCCGGCCTCCCGCAGGGCCTCGCGGTATCCGGCCAGACGCTCGCGGCGGGTGTAGAGCTTGGTGGGCAGGTCCCCGATGAAGCCGATACGGCGGTGGCCGTGGGCGATCAGATGGGCGACGCCGTCGTGGGCGCCCGAGCGGTTGGTGCTGACGACGCTGTCCGTGGCGAGGCCCGTGCCCGGCCGGTCGAGGAAGACGACGGGCAGCCCGCGGGTCCGGTGGGCCTTGAGGTGGGAGTGGTCGGCGCCGACGGACGGCACGACCATCAGGACGCTCACGCGGCGCGCGAGGAACTTGTCGGTCAGCGCGCGTTCGCGCTCGGGGTCGTCCGCGGAGGAGCCCATGAGCAGGGTCAGCCCCCGGTCGCGGACCGTGTCCTCGATGCTGCTGGCCACCGCCCCGAAGAAGGGGTTGCCGAGGTCGGGGATGACCAGTCCGACGGTGGTGTCGGGTCCGCCGACACGGATGTTGCGCGCCATGAGGTTCGGCTGGAAGCCCAGCCTGGCCACGGCGGCGAGTACCTGTTCCCTGGTCTGCGCGGAGGCGGGCCCGTCCTCGTTGAGGACGCGGGAGACGGTCTTGGCGCTGACACCCACTTCACGGGCGACATCGGCCAGGGTGGGGCGGCGGTTCGCTGCCATGGAGGTGCGGATCTCCTGTGCTCGTCGGTTCCGCCCGCGGCCTCGGGCAGAACCTTGGAGTCGAATCGTGTCGCGAGAACCTGTGCGAACAGGCGCTAGCCGGCCTGGACTCCGGCGGCCTTGGCGGCCTCGGAATCCGTCACGACAGTATCTCCGGCCGCGTCGATGGTGAGCGCGCCGGTCATGACGGCGACGACCTCGGCCATCGAGTAGTCGGACGGCTTGATCACGGCGGCCCGCCGGCCCAGCCGGTGGACATGGATCCGGTCCGCGATCTCGAAGACGTGCGGCATGTTGTGGCTGATCAGGACGACCGGCATGCCACGGTCCCGGACCCGGCGGATCAGGTCCAGCACCTGACCGGACTCCTTGACGCCGAGCGCGGCGGTCGGCTCGTCCATGACGACGACGGAGCGGGCCCAGGCGACGGACCGGGCGACCGCCACGGCCTGCCGCTGTCCGCCGGAGAGCGTCTCCACCGACTGGGTCAGCGAACGCAGCCCGATCTTCAGATCGGCCATGTGCTCGGCGGCCTCCTGCCGCATCCGCTTCTTGTCCAGCATGCGGAAGACACTGCCGAGGACACCGGGGCGGCGCAGTTCACGTCCCAGGAACATGTTCGAGGCGATGTCCATGGAAGCCGCCACGGCGAGGTCCTGATAGACCGTCTCGATGCCGTGGGCGCGGGCGCTCTGCGGACCGGAGAACGTGATGGGCTCACCGTTCAGCCGGATCTCGCCCGCGTCCGGCACCACCGCGCCGGTGAGCGCCTTGATCAGACTGGTCTTGCCGGCGCCGTTGTCGCCGATGACGGCGAGGACCTCACCGGGCAGCAGATCGAAGTCGGCGCCGTCGATGGCGGTCACATGGCCGTAGCGCTTGACCAGACCGCGGGCCTGGAGGACGGGGGTGGGGGAGTCCGTGGTGGTCATCGGGCCTTCTTCCGGGAGATCTGGTCGACGGTCACCGCGAGGATCACCAGCACACCGGTGATCAGGGTCTGGTAGATGGAGGCGACGCCCATCAGCTGCAGCCCGTTGCGGAAGACACCGACGATGAGCACGCCGATGAACGTGCCGAGGACCGAGCCCCGGCCGCCGAAGAGGCTGGTCCCGCCGAGGACCACGGCGGTGATGCTGTCGAGGTTGTCGGTCTGGCCGGCCTGCGGGTCACCGACCCCGGTGCGCGAGATGAGCAGCAGGGCGGCGACACCGTAGAGCAGACCCGCCACGGTGTAGATGCCGATGGTCAGCCGGGAGGTGCGGATGCCGTTCAGCCGGGCCGCCTCCTGGCTGTTGCCCAGCGCGTAGACGTGCCGGCCCCAGCCGGTGCCGCTGAGCGCGTAGGCGAACACCAGGAACAGGGCGACGGTGACGAGGGAGCCGTACGTGATGTCGGTGCGGCCGAGCGGGAAGGTCTCGCCGAGCGCCGTCAGCGGAGCGGGCAGACCGGTGACCGTCTGCTCCTCGGAGTAGATGTGGGTCAGCGCGAACGCCACGTTGAGCATGCCGAGGGTGACGATGAACGGCGGCAGCGGGATCTTCTGCACCAGCAGTCCGTTGAGCAGCCCGAAGCCGCCGCAGACCACCAGGCCCAGCGCGATCGCGAGCAGCGGCGGAAGCGAACCCTGCGCGGCCATCTTGGCGATCACGATGCTGCCGAACGCCATGACGGCACCGCAGGACAGGTCGATGCCGGCGGTGAGGATGATCAGGGTCTGTCCGATGGCCAGGGTGCCGACGACCATGACCTGCTGCACGATCAGCGAGAAGTTCCCGCCGGTGAGGAACTGGTCGGTGGAGAAGGAGAAGAAGGCGCAGGCCAGGAGGAGGGCGACCAGCGGACCGGTGGTCGGTGCCGTGAGCAGCCTGCGGGCGGTGGTCGGTGCCTTGAGCTCGGCGTACGGCGTGGTCGTGGCTGTCATGCGAGTCCTTGTCGGAAGACCGAAGTAGGAGACGAGGGGGCGGCCGTCCCGGGTCGGGGAGTGGTCGGGGCCGGCCGCCCCCATGAGGGGGAGAGGCGTGTCGTACGGTCCTTGGGAGCGCCCTAAAGGGGCGCGGGGCTGTGTCGATATGCGGCTCCGCCGCGTGGGCACGACCAGCCACGACGGAGCCGCAGACGATCGACGGCCTGTCGCGGCAATCCCGCGGAGCGCTCGCGCTCAGCCCCAGCAGTTCTCCAGGCCGAAGGCGGTGTCCTCGGACGTGACCCCGTCCTGCGCCTTGTCGGTGATCAGGGTGACGCCGGTGTCGGTGTACCCGGAGGCCTTCGTGCCGTCCTTGGCGTACGTCACCACGGCCTTGACGCCCTCGGCGGCCATCTTCAGCGGGTACTGCTGCGAGGTCGCGGCGATCTTGCCGTCCTTGACCGCCTGGGTGCCGGTGCAGCCGCCGTCGACGGAGACGATCAGTACGTCCTTCTCCTTGCCCTTGGCCTTCAGCGCGGTGTACGCGCCGAGCGCGGCCGGCTCGTTGATGGTGTAGACGACGTTGATGTCCGGTTCCTTCTGGAGGCAGTTCTCCATCGCCGTCTGGCCCTTGGCCTGGTCGCCGCCCGTGTCCTGGGCGCAGACCACGTCCTTGTCGGTGGCGCCGAAGCCCTTGAGGAAACCGTCGTGCCGCTGGACGCCGACGGAGACGCCCGGCGCGAGGTCGAGGGCGGCTATCTTGGCGGTCTTGCCCGCCATGGCCGCCTTGGCGTACTCGCCGATCAGCTCGCCGGCCTTGAGGTTGTCGGTGGCGAAGAGGGCGTCGACCGCGCTCTCCGGCTCGGTCGGGGTGTCCAGCGCGATCACCAGGACACCCTTGGCGCGGGCCTTCTCGATCGCGGGCACGATGGCCTTGGAGTCGCTCGGGGTGATCAGGATGCCCTTCACCCCCGAGGCGACCATGTTCTCCATCGCGGTCACCTGACCGGCGTTGTCCCCGTCGAACTTGCCCGCGGCGGTGACCAGTTGGGCGCCGCTGTCCTTGGCGGCCTGCTCCGCGCCCTCCTTCATCTTCACGAAGAACGGGTTGGTGTCCGTCTTGGTGATCAGACCGACCTTGACCGTGCCCGAGCCGGAACCGGAGCTCGCGGAGTCCGAGCCGGAGCCGGAACCGCAGGCCGTCAGGGTGAGGGCCGCGACGCCCGTGACCGCGGCGGCTCTGAGGAGGGAGGAGGAGAGACGAGTGGTGCGAGACATGAACGACTCCTGCGGGATTGCGAGCGGCGCGGTCGGCATCGAGGGATGCCGTCCCGAGTTGTCATCGTTGACTTATGTCATCGTTGACACTGCATGGCGAGGATGATGGACTCCGTCTCCCGGAAACGTCAATGCCCCGTACTCGTCACGAATCGGCAACGTCCGGCGGCCGTCGGCACAGTCCCACGGCCGCCGTCCAGCGCTGCCGTCCACGGTCGCCGGCAGAGAAGAGCAGCCCATGAGCCCGTGTCAGATCACCGTCCTGGGAGAGTGCGTCGCGGACGCGTTCACCGAGCCCACGAGCGCCCCGGACGAACTCGCCCTGCGGGTCCTGCCGGGCGGCGGGCCGGCGAACACGGCCGTGTCGCTGGCCCGTCTGGGCACCCCCGCCCGCTTCCTCGCGCGCCTGTCCGGCGATGTCTTCGGCCGGCTTTTCCGCGCCCGTCTGGAGGCGTCCGGGGTGGACCTGTCGTACGCCGTCGAGGCCGCCGAACCCAGCACCCTCGCCGTGGCCGAACTGGACGAGAAGGGCCAGGCCGCGTTCTCCTTCCACGCCCAGAACACCGCCGACTGGCAGTGGACGGCGGACGAACTGGCCCGGGTCGACCTGTCCGGCACGGCCTGCCTGCACACCGGCTCCCTCGCCCTGGTCCGCGAGCCGGGCGCGGCGGTGGTCGAGGACTTCCTCGCGACAGCCACCTCCCGGACGACCGTCAGCATCGACCCCAACGTCCGGCCGCTGCTGGTGCACCCCGACGTCTACCGCGCCCGCCTGGCGCACTGGTGCTCCCTCGCCGACGTCCTGCGGCTGAGCGAGGACGACCTGGAACTCCTGCTCCCCGGCACCCCGCCCGAGCAGGCCTGCGACAGCTGGCACGCCGCCGGGGCCCGGCTCGTCGTGATCACGCACGGCGCCGCGGGCGCCCTGGCCTCCCTCGACGGCGAACGGGTACGGGTGCCCGCGGTGACCACCCAGGTCGTCGACACCGTCGGCGCCGGTGACTCCTTCACCGCCGGACTGCTGCACCACCTCGGCGCCCACGGCCACCTCGGCGGCCGGCTCGACCGGCTGAGCCTCGACGACGTCACGGAAGCCTGCCGGTTCGCCGCCCAGGTCGCCGCCCTGACCTGCTCGGTCGCCGGCCCCAACCCTCCGTGGCGGACCCAGGTGGAGGAACTCGTACCCCCGTTCATCACGTCAGCCCGCGACTGACGAGCACCCGAGACCCCAAGGACCCGAGACCCCAAGGACCCGAGACCATGACGAAGACGCTGCTCGCCGAGTTCACCGCCCGTGAGGGCGCCGAGGACGAGGTCGCCCGCCTGATCCTGGAGTACGCCCGCACGGTGCGCGAGGAGGAGGGGAACCTCGCCTTCGACGTGTACACCAAGGCGGAGGCCCCGCGCGCCTACTGGATCTTCGAGGTGTACCGGGACGAGGACGCCTTCCAGGCGCACCTGCGGGCCCCGTACGGCGGCCCGTTCAACGCGGCGCTCGCCCCGCTGATCGAGGAGGAGGCCTCGGTGCTGACGTTCCTGGAGAAAAAGTCCCCGGAGGAAGAATTCCCGGAGAAAAAGAAAGAGGCGGGAGACCCACCTCCTGCCACTCTCAACATATAGCGCACCGGGGGGCTTGCGGCAAGGCCCCCGTCGTGCCGCAGAATCCCTGGTCGTGGCCAGGATTCCGCGGGAAAGAGAGATTCACGAAGTGGTTGTGCTCAGCGCGTTCGACCTTCCCCACCAGCTCTCCCAGAAGGCCGACCCGGCGCTGATCGCCGCCGACGAGCGGCACTTCGCGGCCGTCGCGGAGTGCCTGGAGGAGTCGATCGCCGAACTGTCCGACCGGCTCGACGCCGAGCTCAGGGCGCCCGGCGGCACCGGCCGGCAGGCGATGGACCGGGACATCGAGGTCCACCGCCTGACCGGCCGGCTGCGCACCCTGCGCCGGTTCGGACTGGACCTGTGCCTCGGGCACATGGTCGGCGCGGACGACTCCGAGCCGGTGTACGTCGGACGGCTCGGCCTCACCGACAGCGAGGGCCGTCGGCTGCTGATCGACTGGCGCTCCCCGGCGGCCGAGCCGTTCTTCGCCGCGACCCACGCCGACCCGATGGGGCTGGCCAGCCGCCGCCGGTACCGCTGGACCCGGGGCCGGATCAGCGACTACTGGGACGAGGTGTTCACCGCCGAAGGCCTCGAAGGGCATGCCGCCGCCCTCGACGACCAGTCCGCCTTCATCGCCAGTCTGGGCGGCGACCGGTCGGAGCGGATGCGGGACGTCCTCTCCACCATCCAGGCCGACCAGGACGCCATCATCCGGGCGGGCTCGCGCGGTGCCCTGGTCGTCGACGGCGGCCCGGGCACCGGCAAGACCGTCGTCGCCCTGCACCGCACCGCCCACCTGCTCTACTCCGACCCGCGCCTCGGGCACCGCCGGGGCGGGGTGCTGTTCGTCGGCCCGCACCGGCCCTATCTGTCGTACGTCGCCGACGTCCTGCCGAGCCTCGGTGAGGAGGGCGTGCAGACCTGCGTCCTGCGCGACCTCGTCCCCGAGGGGGCCGGGGCGGCCGTGGAGTCCGACCCCGAGGTGGCGCGGCTGAAGGCGTCCGCGGACCTGGTGAAGGCGATCGAGAAGGCCGTCCGGTTCTACGAGGAGCCGCCCGCCGAGGCCATGACGGTCACCGTCGACCTGACCGACGTACGGCTGACCGCCGCCGACTGGGCCGAGGCCTTCGACGCGCCCGAACCCGGCACCCCGCACAACGAGGCCCGCAACCAGATCTGGGAGAGGCTCGTCGAGATCCTGCGGGACCGCTACGACGGCGACGACCTCCCGCCCGAGCAGTTCCGCAGGGCGGTGCGCCAGAACAAGGAACTCGTCGGGACCCTCCAGCGCGCCTGGCCGCTGCTGGAGCCGGCCGACCTGGTCGGGGACCTGTGGTCGGTGCCCGCGTATCTGCGGATGTGCGCTCCCTGGCTGAGCCGTGACGACGTACGACTGCTCCAGCGCGCCGACGCCCAGGCCTGGACGGTGTCCGACCTGCCGCTGCTGGACGCGGCACGGCAGCGGCTCGGCGACCCGGAGGCGGCGCGGCGCCGACAGCGGAACAAGGCCGTCCTCGCCGCCCAGCGCGAGCGCATGTCCCACGTCGTCGACAACCTGATCCACGCCGTGGCCGACTCCGGCGCCGACGGGGACGACGGCGAGGGCCTCGTGACCATGCTGCGCGGCGCGGACGCGCAGGTCAGCCTGGTTGACGAGTCCGAACTGCCCGTCCCCGACCCGGATCTGCTCGCCGGCCCGTTCGCCCACATCGTCGTCGACGAGGCCCAGGAACTCACCGACGCCGAATGGCAGATGCTGCTCTCGCGCTGCCCGTCCCGGAGCTTCACCATCGTCGGGGACCGCGCCCAGGCCCGGCACGGATTCACCGAGTCGTGGCGCGAACGCCTGGGGCGCATCGGACTCGACCGGATCGACCTGGCCTCCCTGAGCATCAACTACCGCACCCCGGCCGAGATCATGGCGGAGGCCGAGCCGGTCGTCCGGGCCGCGCTCCCGGACGCCAACGTCCCGACCTCCATCCGCAGCAACGGCGTCCCGGTCACCCACGGCGCCGTCTCGGACCTGGACACGGTCCTCGACGGCTGGCTCGCCGCCCACGCCGAGGGGACCGCGTGTGTCATCGGCGCCCCCGGCTTCCCGGCGACACCCCGCGTCCGCTCCCTCCCCCCGGAGCTGACCAAGGGCCTCGAGTTCGACCTGGTCGTCCTCGTCGACCCCGAGAAGTTCGGCGACGGGGTGCGGGGCGCGGTCGACCGCTACGTCGCGATGACCCGCGCGACCCGCCAACTCGTCGTCCTCACCGGCTCCTGACGGCGGACGGGCCGGCGTGATCAGGCGAGGTCCAGGAGGACCTTGGAGGCGACGGACCGGTCGTGGGCGAGGTCGAAGGCGGCCCGGCTCACCACGAGCGGTGATCGTGTCTATTCCCAAGTGATGTTCCAGTCCGACGACCTTGAGGGGATCGTGCACGACCGAGCCGTGTGGTCACCGATCTACGCGATCTCAGGAACGCTGGACAAGACCCTGAGCGAGATCTTCATACCCGACTATGGCCCACGGCTTGGGGCAGCCAAGGAACGGCTCCGCGCCGACCTGTACCCATCGGCCGTCCGCCCAGGTCAGCACCCAACCCGCCCCCAAATGCCCGCAGCTTCCCAAGCTGCGGGCCTGAACCCCGTATGCTCCGCGCCATGTCGGACGAAGAACCGCTGACCTGCCCCCAGTGCGATGGTCGCCTCACGGTTGGCGCCATGGTCCTCAGCAAGCGGGAGGAGGACGGCCAGCGCGTCTGCCGCGTGGTCTCGGCCTGCGACAGCCGACACATCTGGTGGAGGTGGTCGGACGGGCTCTACGGCGGCTTGGAACCGTGCCCGTACCCGAAGCTCCTCACTGGCTGACATCCACAGCTGACATCAACGACGCCGGACACGGGCGAACACCAGCGTCTCTGTCCGACCGTCGCACCAGTCACCGACAGCAGTTGGAGCAGGACCGGATCGAACTCCTAAAGCGGTGTTCGGTTCCAGCGAACTTCCTCGCCCTGGCTAACTGTCAAGATCCGGAGATCCGTAGCCGGAGAAGCTTGATCGCGGAGGGCGGTTCACCGGTCCCTGAGCAAGGCGTGTGTGCCGCGGATCCACCTGTAGGCGGGCGACGTTTATGAAGTGGAGACGTGCAGTCTCCATGGAGTCCCGCGCCTCGGCCCAATGCTCCTCACTCGTGGCCGTCCGCTGCACGAACTGGTCGCCATATTCCCAGAAGACCTCGTCAATCGCTGCCGCGGCGGCTACGACGGCCGGGGTGCCGACCATCCAGACGGTGCCTAAGGCAACGTTCCAGGGAATCCAATCCACTGTCTCGCCTTCACGCCAGGCTCGCCGCAGTGCCAGTTGAATGCGGGTGGACTCTGCGACCACGGAGGCACATGCCTCGATCTGTTTGTCACGTGACCAATGACTGCGCTCAGCCCGGCTGGTGAGCAGTGAGCCGGCCACTACGCCGATCAAGGCGGTCGCCACCCCTCCGATGATGGTGATCACCGTAGCCCAATCCACCGTAACCCCTCGCGTCGCTGCTCTGCGGACCTGCCTACTCAGCGCGCTTGCCCATACGCCTCCCGTTGCGAAACTCATCGGGGCGAAGTGGTCGTGCCAGACGTGTGCCAGGTCGTACGGGGAACCACGGGGAATGCAGGGGCATCAAGTGACGGCCCACCAGGGCGCCAGGCTCCCTCTTCCCAGGTCAGCGGGACGACGCATGTCGGGAGACCCAAGCTTCCCAAGCTGAAGGCTCGCGCACCGCCGTGATGGAGTTGGCCGTCGCGGCTCCTCTGGTCGACGACACAAGTCGGTAGCGTGGCTGAGGTCGGTGGGGGTGCAGCGAGGCATACGCGTGCGTGGTCGGCCGGTGCACCCGTCGTCGTGGCGGACTGTCGTCGGCTGAGGTTCGTGCCACTGCCGTGCCAGATGCAGGGGGCAGCCACGGTCAACGAGGGTATCTCGCGGCCGAGTTCTCGGCAGCCTGACCAAGTATCGAAGCCCAGCTCAGCGGCACGATCTCCCCGCCTCTCTTGGTGAGCGGGAAGGTGTGCGTCACGATCGCGTCGACGGGCAGGCCCCCGGCGAGCAGGGGCGGAGCACGCTCACCAGATCCCGTTCCTACTCGTTGTCGGCGACGTGGAACGGCGTCCTGATGCGCAGGTAGGGCCTGCGGAAGATGCCGGTCTCCGGGTGCCAGAGCAAGCGTTCGAGCGCGCTGCGGGTGTCCTTGTCGGTGAGGGCGTATGTCTCGAAGTGTCGCGAGAGTCTCAGCGACACGCCGCCAGCACGGCGTGTCGCTGAGACTGTGCACACACTTTGCTCAGCCGGCGGGACAGGTCAGCTCCGGCATCGATCGGTTGGGGGAGCAGGTCACGAGTGCCAGTGACAGATACGACGGGCGTTCGAGATAGAAGCCGAGTGATACATCAGCCCCGGAATCCAGTCGCTCCGCAACGGAATTGATCAGCGTTGCCAGACGGGTGGTGTCGCGGTCCTTGTCGCAGGCGAGCCGGGGCGCGTATTCGGCCAGCCGTTCTCCGAGCCACGATGCTCCTTCTTTCGCCTCGTCCCATGTGCCACGAACCAAGGAACGGGGTTTGATCAGCCAGTACGCCGTTTCCAGCGGTGGCAGATCGGACGTGGGGAACTCTGCGGCCACCTCGCGGTACCGCAGAATCAGTTCGGGCCTGCTTCCGGCAGGGGGCGGCTCAGGATGCGGGGGCCGTCGTAGCGCTTCCTGGTCGAAGCGATCTTTCGGGCCGGTCCACAGATAGCCATGGTGGTGCACGAGTCATTCCCGTTCGAAAGGTGCCAGCCGGACACGGTCCCTACACGGGGATGGGCGGCCCGGCTGGCGGACGGGGAGGATCAGACGTTGATGCCGAAGCGCGCCGGGTCGATACCGGCCGCGTCCAGTTCCTCCGTGGTGAACCGCAGCGGCTGCGAGTCGGGCCGCTTGCTGTCACCAAGGGCCCAGGCGTCGTCACCGATCCGGGCGAGGGTCACGCACCCCTCGGTGCAGGGGCCGCCGCACGCCTTCACGAACGAGGCCCCGTCGATGTCGAGTGCGTACAGATCACTTCCGTTCAGCATCACTGCACCTTCCTGCTCAACTGATCACGGTCATGACTGACCGCCGCCGCCCATACCGGGCGGGAGTCCAGGTCCCCCACAACTGCGGCAGGGGCTCTACTCGGCGCGAACGACCATGGCGAACGAGGTCCGGATACGTCGGAAACCGGCGTGACCGGACCGTCCTGCGTGGCTCATGCACTCCATGTCGACAGGCGCCGAATCATCGGCCGGAGTGGCTTTCCAACCGCAGTGCAGACATTCGGCCTCGAACGTCACATCTGTGTCGGGGTGCTCGGCGATCCTGTGGATCACGTACCGCATGGCCGCTCTGACGCTCACAGCCCACCCCGACGGCTCCGCGCGTTGGTTTCAGCGACTCTGCTGCTCAGTCCCTCGGTCGGCCTGATCGGCGGGGCCTCGAAGTCAGGACACTTCGCGAGCCCGCACTCGCACCGGGGCCATTGCAGGGCCGAACTGGGCGCCAGGTCCGCACCCTCGGGGCCAGGGGCGTTCTTCGGCACCATGAGCACGCCGTCCACGCCGAGTGCTCCGGAGAGACGGGAGAGGAACCGTCGGGCCTCACCGCTGCCCAGACGATCAGCCGCTTCGGTGCCCTGCGCCTTGCTATTGCCCATCGCACCGGACCCTCCCGATCGATTCCGCGTCGATGTGCCGACGGTAGGAAGTGGCGCGCGTCGGGCTCTACAAACTTGCATGAGCTTGCACGACAATTAGCGTGGCCGGTAGCGCTATTGACGCTGTCTCCGCAGTTCAATGAAGCTGATGCAAGCCCGAGCAAGCACCTATACCAGGGAGCCGGCCATGGCCGTAGAGTTCATTGGGATCGACCCCGACACGGACCGGGACCACTGCCCCACCGTGTGGGCGGACGCGGACGCTCAGGAGATCTTGTTGCAGGGGTGGAAGCCAAGCACCGAGACTCAGGCGGAGTGCGAGGCGAGCAGCCCCGCGAACGGCTCGGTACCCGACAGCGAAGCCATCGTCAGGATTCCGGCCCGGATGATCCCGATGATCAGGGAGGCGTGTGATGCCGTCGAGCGTGCCCAGCTTCGCTGAGTTGCTTGGCCAGTGCGAGCGGTCCGCCGTTCACCTGGAACTGCGTGACTCCTACGCCCCGACGGACCGGTTCGAGGCATGGAAGCGGGGCGAACGAATCAATTGGGAGGACCGCGAATCCTGGTGGCACTCCTATGACCAGTTGATCACGGATACCGTGGCCAGGGGCGTGGTGATCCGCCGAGCCCGGGTGGTCTCCGAGCCTGTGTCGGACTACATCCGTTGGGAACACTACGTGACCCGCGCCAACGTCACGGCGGGTGAGGAAGTGCGGTGGTTGCCACGGAGACAAGCCACGAGCATCGCCCTGCCGGGCAATGACTTCTGGCTCTTCGATGACACCCTGCTGCGGGTGCACCACTTCTCAGGTGATGGAGTGGTGGTGGAAGACGAGATAACGGCTGCCCCGGAAGCCGTGAAGCTGTGCTCCGCCGCCTTCGAAGCGGTCTGGGAGCGAGCGATCCCGCACCACCTGTACGAGATCTGACGAAAGCCAGCTCCATGCCCCTGCACCCCTCCTCACGCGTTCAGAAGGCCCGCGAAGAGCTGGCCGGCCGTCTGCGCGAGATCCGGCAGGACGCGGGGATCAGCGGGCGGGAGCTGGCCGTCAGGTGTGGCTGGTCGGAGTCGAAGTCGTCCCGTATCGAGAATGCCAAGACCCCTCCCTCCGACGCGGACATCAAGGCGTGGTGCAGAGCCTGCACCGCTGACGACCAGGCCCCCGACCTGATCGCTGCCAACAGGCAGTCCACAGACGCTCATGTGCAGTGGAGGCGCCTCCAGCGAAGCGGTCTGCGCCGCTTGCAGGAGTCGACTGGGGACCTGTACCAACAAACAAAGATATTCAGGGTCTACGTGTCCGACGTGATCCCCGGATTCCTCCAGACACCCGGATACGCCGCTGCCCTGCTGTCATCGATCGCAGACTTCCGGGGGACCCCGGACGACGTGAGCGATGCTGTGGCCGCCCGCATGAGGCGTAACGAGGTGCTGAGCAACGGCGCCCGCCGGTTCTCGTTCGTATTGGAGGAGTCGGTGTTGCGGTACCGGCTGTGCAGCGCGGAGACCATGGCGGCACAGCTTGGCCACCTGCTCGGGGTCATGGATCTCCCGAACGTGGCCGTGGGGCTCATCCCGTTCTCAGCTCAACGAGCCGTGTGGCCCATGCCCACTTTCACGGTCTTCGACGACACCAGGGTGCACGCGGACACCCTGGACGCTGCTGCTACCCTCACCCAGCCCAGCCAGGTCGAGCTGTACAGCCGGGCCTTCGAGCGGCTGTCACAGGGAGCCGTGAGGGGTCCGGAAGCACGTTCCCTCATAACCAGTGCGTTGGCGTCCCTGGACTGACTTCCTGCGCGTCACGGCAGAGCCCACCGGGCAGGCCTTCGTCCTACGGCGTTGGCGGGAAAGCGGTTGACCGGCGGTGACGGTACGGGTGTCTCGGCGGGTAGCCACAGCTCCGCCCAGATGGTCTTGCCGGGCCCGTCGACGCGCGGCGCGACCGCCCAACGCGACGCCATCCGCGCCACGATGAGCAGGCCCCGCCCCGATTCCTCGTCGCCGGGCGGCTCCTGTGGCGCGAGCGGTGGTACGCGTTCCGTGCGGGTGTCGGTGACCTCGATACGCAGGGTGCGCGGGCTGCCGTCGGTCTCGGTCAGCCGTAGGTGGAAGTCCCGTCCGGGCACGTGCCCGTGCTGTACGGCGTTCGCGGTCAGCTCCGAAGTGATCAGCGTCAGTGTCTCGTTGGCCCGGCAGGTGTACGGGTGACCCCAGGAGTCCAGCCGGTGCGAGACGAGGCGCCGGGCGAGGCGGGCTCCGCGCGTGGAGGACGTGAACCGCATCGCGAACTCGCGGACGGGGGAAGTTTCGTTGTTCATGTGGTCCACGCTGACGTGGTGGTTTTACCGTGACGAGATACGGCACGCACACGGACGGTCACTGTAGGTGGCCTGTCGGCGTGTGTAGGCGGGGTGGAGCGTGACGGTTGGCGCGGGGCTGCGTTGGCCGGGGAGAGGGTGAGGGACATGGGTGAATTGGCGGGACCGGCCGAGGACGAGTCCGGCACGGAGGAGGAGCGCGACGCGGGCGCCGGGTCGGGCATCCTGCGCGTCTTCGGACGCCAGTTGAAGCGGTTCCGGGTACGGGCGGGGCTGGAGCGGCCCGAGTTCGGGTCGATGACGGGCTACTCGGTGTCGACCATCGCCGCGTACGAGCAGGGTCGGCGGGTGCCGCCGCCGAAGTTCATCGATCGGGCGGACGAGGTGCTGGACGCGGGTGGCGTCCTCCAGGAGATGAAGGAGGAGGTTGCGCGGGCGCAGTATCCGGCGTTCTTTCGGGATGCGGCGAAGCTGGAGGCCGAGGCGGTTGAGCTTCACGTCTACGCGAATCAGGCGGTGCCGGGCCTGTTGCAGACGCCGGAGTACGCGCGGGCGGTGTTCGGGATGATGCGTCCGCCGCTAGACGAGGACTCCATCGCCGAACGCGTCGTGGCCCGCCTTGCGCGGCAAGAGATCTTCGCCAAGCGCCCTGAGCCGCTGATGAGCTTTGTCATCGACGAGTCCGTGCTGCGAAGGCCGATCGGCGGCCGAGACGTGCTGCGTGGCCAGTTGGAACAGATCCTGCTGGTGGGACAGAAGCGGACCGTTGAGATCCAGGTAATGCCCCTGGCCAGCGAGGAGAACGCTGGACTTGCTGGCCCGTTCACCTTGATCGAGACGAGTGAAGGGCGCAGGATCGCTTACGTTGAGATTCAGAACGTCAGCCACGTACACACTGAGCGGCGCCTCGTGAAGGGTCTTGAGGTCAAGTACGGGATCCTGCGTGCGCAGGCGCTCACGCCTCAGGCGTCGCTCACCTACGTTGAGAAGCTGCTGGGAGAGCTATGAAAGCCAACGTATCTGGGCTTGTTTGGGTCAAGAGCAGTTACAGCAGCGAGGAAGGCGGCGAGTGCGTCGAGGTCGCCGTCTGCCCTCACGTCATCCACATACGCGACTCCAAGGACATAGCTCGCCGTGGCCTTGCGGTCGATGCCGCCGCCTGGACCGCGTTCGTCGGCTTCGCCGTCAGGTAGGGCTCTGCCCCTGGCCAGGTGCCAGGGGCAGCTACACCTGTACGGCATCGCGGGCAGGCGGAGCCCGGTATCCGCTCAACGCGCGCTCAGATGTCCCGGAAGATCTCGATCTGCGCCCCGATCGAGTTCAGCCGCTCGGCGAGATCCTCGTACCCCCGGTTGATGACGTACACGTTCCGCAGGACGGACGTGCCCTCCGCCGCCATCATCGCCAGGAGGACGACCACGGCCGGGCGCAGGGCCGGCGGGCACATCATCTCGGCGGCGCGCCAGCGGGTGGGGCCCTCCACCAGGACCCGGTGCGGGTCGAGGAGCTGGAGGCGGCCGCCGAGGCGGTTGAGGTCCGTCAGGTAGATCGCGCGGTTGTCGTAGACCCAGTCGTGGATGAGGGTCTTGCCGGAGGCGACGGCCGCGATGGCCGCGAAGAACGGGACGTTGTCGATGTTCAGGCCGGGGAACGGCATCGGGTGGATCTTGTCGATCGGCGCCTCCAGCTTGGAGGGCCGCACGGTGAGGTCCACCAGCCGGGTGCGGCCGTTGTCGGCGACGTACTCGGGGGTGCGGTCGTGGTCGAGGCCCATCTCCTCCAGGACCGCCAGCTCGATCTCCAGGAACTCGATGGGGACGCGACGCACCGTCAGCTCCGACTCGGTGACGACGGCGGCGGCCAGCAGGCTCATCGCCTCCACCGGGTCCTCGGAGGGGGAGTAGTCGACGTCGGCGTCGATGTCCGGGACGCCGTGCACGGTGAGGGTGGTGGTGCCGATGCCCTCGACCTTCACCCCCAGCGCCTCCAGGAAGAAGCACAGGTCCTGAACCATGTAGTTGGAGGAGGCGTTGCGGATGACGGTCACCCCGTCGTGCCGGGCGGCGGCCAGCAGCGCGTTCTCGGTGACCGTGTCCCCGCGCTCGGTCAGCACGATCGGGCGGTCCGGGCGCACGGCACGGTCGACGACCGCGTGGTACTGGCCTTCCGTCGCCGCGATGTCGAGCCCGAACCGGCGCAGCGCGATCATGTGCGGCTCGATGGTCCGCGTGCCCAGGTCGCAGCCGCCGGCGTAGGGCAGCTTGAAGGAGTCCATACGGTGCAGCAGCGGGCCGAAGAACATGATGATGGAGCGGGTGCGGACGGCGGCCTCGGCGTCGATCGCCGCCATGTCCAGCTCGGCCGGCGGCACGATCTCCAGGTCGACGCCGCCGTTGATCCAGCGGGTGCGTACGCCGATGGAGTTGAGCACCTCCAGCAGACGGTAGACCTCCTCGATCCGGGCCACCCGGCGCAGCACCGTGCGCCCACGGTTGAGGAGGGAGGCGCACAGCAGGGCCACACAGGCGTTCTTGCTGGTCTTCACGTCGATGGCACCGGACAGCCGGCGGCCGCCCACGACCCGCAGATGCATCGGTCCCGCGTAGCCCAACGAGACGATCTCGCTGTCCAGCGCCTCACCGATTCGAGCGATCATCTCAAGGCTGATGTTCTGGTTGCCGCGCTCGATCCGATTGACGGCGCTCTGACTGGTGTTGAGCGCCTCGGCCAGCTGAGCCTGTGTCCAGCCACGGTGTTGCCGGGCGTCACGGATGAGCTTGCCGATGCGTACGAGGTAGTCGTCTGCCATGAGGCTGAGGTTATCTCAGATATGAGATGGCGCCTGTTGGCGGGTCCGTTCGGGTGACTCCCCGTCAACGGCGCCCATGGCGTACGTCCCGAGCCCTGCGCCACATCCTGACCTCGGTCGGCGGGATGTGCTCGGCGAAGCGGCCGTCGGCCGACTCCCGCAGGAGCGTCTCGCGCAGGTCCCGCTCGTAGTCGTCCAGCCGGTCGCCGAACAGATGCGGGGCGGAGTCGGACCGGGAGAACGCCCATGCCACGAGGTCGTCCACGGTGCGGACCACGACCTGCCCGGCCGGTACGACATGACGGCCGGCGTGCTCGAAACCGGCCCCGGCGAAGATGGCGTCCTCCCCGCCCGGGGTGCCGTTGACGAGCACCCCCTGCCCCGCGCGGCGGACCGGGCCCAGATACCGCCGCACCAGGTCGCCGATCAGCGAGTACGGGGGAGCGGGCAGCGGAAGCGGCTCCGTGGCCGGGGGCGGGTCCTTGAGGTCGCTGATGTGGACGAGCGTGCCGCCCGGCTCCAGCATCCCCAGTACGGCGGCGGCGACCCGCTCGCGCTCCGTCCAGTGGAAGGACTGCGCGAAGACCACGACCCGGAACTCACCCAGCCCGGCCGGCAGTACCTCGGCCCGGGCGGCCACCCAGCGCGCGTTGTCCACGCCGTCCCGTCCGGCCCGCCGCGCGGCCTCGGCCAGCATGTCCTCGTCCGGATCGAGCCCGACGGCCTCGGTGAAGAACCGCGCCAGCGGCAGCGTCACGATCCCGGGCCCGCACCCCACGTCGAGCAGCCGCCCCCGCCCGTCCAGCCCCAGCATCCCGGCCAGCGCCTCGCCGAACCCCGGGGCGTACGGCAGCCGCCCCCGCTCGTAGTGGATCGCGCTCCCCTGGAACAGCGTCCTGTCCCACTGCCACCCCTCGGGCATGCCGACTCCCCTCGTCATGGGAGAGCCTAGGGGGGTGACGAGTGCCCGGAAGCGGGTTGTGTACTAGAGTTATCTCGACATCGAGATATCTGCCGAGGCGCACCGCAGCCGCCATATTGGTAAGGGTTACCTAACTTAGCCTGACCTTAGCGGATCGGCCAAGCCCGCGTGGCGGCAGGATGCGGTGGTACGCGCACATCAATGAAGGAGACCGTCGTGTCGGCGAACAGCTTCGACGCCCGCAGCACGCTGCAGGTGGGCGACGAGTCGTACGAGATCTTCCGCCTGGACAAGGTGGAGGGCTCGGCCCGACTCCCCTACAGCCTCAAGGTCCTGCTGGAGAATCTGCTCCGCACGGAGGACGGCGCGAACATCACCGCCGACCACATCCGCGCCCTCGGCGACTGGGACTCGCAGGCCCGGCCCAGCCAGGAGATCCAGTTCACGCCGGCCCGCGTCATCATGCAGGACTTCACCGGTGTTCCCTGTGTCGTCGACCTCGCCACCATGCGTGAGGCCGTCGCGGCGCTCGGCGGCGACCCGGCGAAGATCAACCCGCTCTCCCCGGCCGAGATGGTCATCGACCACTCCGTCATCGCCGACAAGTTCGGCACCAACGACGCCTTCCAGCAGAACGTCGAGCTGGAGTACGGCCGCAACCGGGAGCGCTACCAGTTCCTGCGCTGGGGCCAGACCGCGTTCGACGACTTCAAGGTCGTCCCGCCGGGCACCGGCATCGTCCACCAGGTGAACATCGAGCACCTCGCGCGTACGGTCATGGTGCGGGGCGGTCAGGCGTACCCCGACACCCTGGTCGGCACCGACTCGCACACCACCATGGTCAACGGTCTCGGCGTCCTCGGCTGGGGCGTCGGCGGCATCGAGGCCGAGGCCGCGATGCTCGGCCAGCCGGTCTCCATGCTCATCCCGCGCGTCGTCGGCTTCAAGCTCACCGGCGAGCTGCCCACCGGCACCACGGCCACCGACCTCGTGCTCACCATCACCGAGATGCTGCGCAAGCACGGCGTCGTCGGCAAGTTCGTCGAGTTCTACGGCGAGGGTGTGGCGGCCACGAGCCTCGCCAACCGCGCCACCATCGGCAACATGTCCCCGGAGTTCGGCTCCACCGCCGCGGTCTTCCCGATCGACGACGAGACCCTGAACTACCTCAAGCTCACCGGCCGCTCCGCGCAGCAGGTCGCGCTCGTCGAGGCGTACGCCAAGGAGCAGGGCCTCTGGCTGGACCCGAAGGCCGAGCCGGACTTCTCCGAGAAGCTCGAGCTGGACCTGTCGACCGTCGTTCCCTCGATCGCCGGCCCGAAGCGCCCGCAGGACCGTATCGTCCTCGCGAACGCCGCCGAGCAGTTCCAGCGCGACGTCCTCAACTACGTCTCCACCGCCGACGAGGCGGGCGAGGAGTCCTTCCCGGCCTCCGACGCCCCGGCCGTCCACCCGAACGGCGGCCCGTCGAACCCGGTCACGGTGACCGCTCCCGACGGCTCGACGTACGAGATCGACCACGGCGCCGTCACCGTCGCCGCGATCACCTCCTGCACCAACACCTCCAACCCGTACGTCATGGTCGCCGCCGCGCTCGTCGCGAAGAAGGCCGTGGAGAAGGGCCTGACCCGCAAGCCCTGGGTCAAGACCACCCTCGCCCCGGGCTCGAAGGTCGTCACCGACTACTTCGACAAGGCCGGTCTGACCCCGTACCTCGACAAGGTCGGCTTCAACCTCGTCGGCTACGGCTGCACCACCTGCATCGGCAACTCCGGCCCGCTGCCGGAGGAGGTCTCCAAGGCCGTCAACGACCACGACCTCGCGGTCACCTCGGTCCTCTCCGGCAACCGCAACTTCGAGGGCCGGATCAACCCCGACGTCAAGATGAACTACCTGGCCTCCCCGCCGCTGGTCGTCGCGTACGCCATCGCCGGCTCCATGAAGGTGGACATCACGCGGGACGCCCTGGGCACCGACCAGGACGGCAACCCGGTCTTCCTCAAGGACATCTGGCCCTCCGAGGCCGAGGTCAACGACGTCGTGGCCAACGCCATCGGCGAGGACATGTTCAGCAAGTCCTACTCCGACGTCTTCGCGGGCGACCTGCAGTGGCAGTCCCTGCCCGTCCCGACCGGCAACACCTTCGAGTGGGACGCCGAGTCGACGTACGTCCGCAAGCCCCCGTACTTCGAGGGCATGGAGATGGAGCCGGCCCCGGTCTCCGACATCTCCGGCGCCCGCGTCCTCGCCAAGCTCGGCGACTCGGTCACCACCGACCACATCTCGCCCGCCGGCGCCATCAAGGCCGACACCCCGGCCGGCCAGTACCTCACCGAACACGGTGTGGAGCGTCGTGACTTCAACTCCTACGGCTCCCGCCGAGGCAACCACGAGGTCATGATCCGCGGCACGTTCGCCAACATCCGCCTGCGCAACCAGATCGCGCCGGGGACGGAAGGCGGTTACACCCGCGACTTCACGCAGGACGGCGGTCCCGTCTCCTTCATCTACGACGCCTCGCAGAACTACCAGGCCGCCGGCACCCCGCTGGTCATCCTGGGCGGCAAGGAGTACGGCTCCGGCTCGTCCCGCGACTGGGCGGCCAAGGGCACCGCGCTCCTCGGCGTCAAGGCCGTCATCACCGAGTCGTACGAGCGCATCCACCGCTCGAACCTCATCGGCATGGGCGTCCTGCCGCTCCAGTTCCCGGAGGGCGCCTCGGCCGACTCCCTCGGCCTGACCGGTGAGGAGACCTTCTCCATCACCGGCGTCACCGAGCTCAACGAGGGCACCACCCCGCGCACGGTGAAGGTCACCACCGACACCGGCGTCGAGTTCGACGCGGTCGTCCGCATCGACACCCCCGGCGAGGCGGACTACTACCGCAACGGCGGCATCATGCAGTACGTGCTGCGCAGCCTGATCCGCAAGTAAGGTTCCAGGTAGGCAGGTTGAGGGCCGCGTCCCCGGGCCACCGGAGACGCGGCCCTTCGCCGTGCAGGCTCACACCCACCCGCGCTGCGCCGCTCGCACCCCCAGCTGGAACCTGCTGGCCGCCCCCAGCCGCTCCTGCAGCTCACTCACCCGCCTCCGTAGGGTCCTGAGGCTCACCCCGAGATGCCGGGCCACCGCCTCGTCCTTCATCCCGGCCGTCAGCAGCCGGACCAACATCGCTTCCTCCTCGGACAGTTCACTGTCCTGCACGGGCAGGCCGAGGGGAGTCGCCTGCTGCCAGGCCATGTCGAAGAGCTGCTGAAGCGCCTCGGTCACCGCGGAGTGCCGCACCACCACACAGCAGTACCCGCCCGCCGCCGACGCGGTCAGCGGAAGCAGCGCCCGGGACCCGTCGACCACCAGCAACTTGACCGGCACCGAGGGCAACACCCGGGCCCGCTCGCCCAGTTCACCCATCCGCAGGGCCTGGGCCAGCACCTTCGGATCCTCCAGGGCGGTCGCCGCGTAGATCCCCCGGGAGATGATCCCGCGGCGGAGCAGATCCGCCTGGAGATCCTGTTGCGGGGCGGGCGGGGCGAGATACGGGGGAGTGTCGAAGAGGCACACCTCGCGCTCGGCCCGCGCGTACAGCTCCTCCAGCCGGGCCGCGATGGCGCCCTCGCCGGACACCACCTCGACCAGCCGGTCCGGCTCCTCGCGCAGCAGCCCCGCCTCGTACGCGGTCGCCAGTTTCTCGGCCGTCGACGCGAGCAGCTCGGACTCCGTCTCGCGCCGCCGGATCAGGGCCCGGACCGCCACCCGTGGGTCCACCGCCCGCATTCCGCCCATGGAGTCAGGCGGCTGCAGCAGCCCGAGCGCGAGTAACCGGTTGCAGGCCTCGCGGACCTGGGCCGCGGACCCGGCGCCCGTCAGCAACGCCCAGCCGGCCGCCCCGGCATCGGGCTGATGGAGGATCGCGTGGTAGACGAGTTCATCGAACGCGGAGACCCCCACCGCGGCCCAGGGGCCCGCGGCAGGGGTCTGCGTTGCCGTGTCGTATGCGGTGTTCACCATGTCCCGGCACGGTAGAGGATCTTTGTTAAGGCTGAAGGCGCATCCTTCAGGCCCGCTTCAGGCCCGCTTCAGGCCTTGAAGTAAGCCTGCTCCAGGCCTATTTCAGGCCGAACGCCCGCAGCACGGTCTGGTCGATCCCGTTGCCGTCGCGGTCGGTGGCCCGCACCCGCAGCGACACCGTCTCGGCGCCCTTCGCGGGCTTGAACCGGGCCTTGCCGTCCTCGACCTTCACTTCCTTCCAGGTCGTGCCGTCGTCGTAGGAGACCCAGGCCTTGAGACCGCGCGCCTTCACGCTGCCCAACTGGTTGGTGACCGGCAGCCCGACCTCCAACTGCCGCCCACGCTCGGCCCGGTTGAGCAGGTCGAGGCCCTTGGGGGCGATGCCGACCGTGAGCAGCGGCAGCGCCGTCTCGGTCGCCGTGTGCGCGGAGGCGAAGGTCCACTCGGTGTGCGTGCTCGTGGAGTACCTGGCCCAGGCCGCCCGGCGCTGCACGTCCAGGTCGAAGCGGTACGACGCGTTGTCCGCGTGCACGTCGAAGACGCCGTACCCGCCGAACGTCGAGTCACCGATCAGCTGCCCGTCCGCGTAGAGCTTGCCCTTCGCGGTGTTGTCGGTGCCGTCGATGTTGCCGTAGTGACCCGGCGTGGAGTCGGTCAACTCCGCCACCCGGAAGGTGAGTTTGTCACCGGTGCGCTGGGAGACGCCGTACTCCTGGCTGGTTCCCGGCCGGATGACCTGGCGCAGCCAGTTCTCGGACGGGGCCGTGCCCGGCTCGCTGAAGACCTGCAGCGGGCTCCACTGCCCCCGCAGCGTCGCCCAGTTCGGGTAGACGACGTGCCAGGTACGGGTGTCGGGGTCGGCGTAGTAGTACTCGTCGCGCTCCGTGCCGAGCTCGGTCTCCACGCTGGTCTCGATGCCGAAGCGCTGCCAGGGGCGGAACGTGTACACGGTGTCCGCGCCGATCTCGCCGGCCGTGGCCCCGTAGTAACGGGCCCTCTTCTTCACCGTGTTGGACTTGTTCAGGTCGTAGGTCTGCTCGGCGGAGATGGCGCCGCTCTGCGCCGCGAGCAGGTTGTAGACATACGGACTGGTCGGCGTGCCCTTCAGCTTCAGCGTGACCTTCTTGCCGGTCCTCAGCAGCTCGCCGAGCTTGGCGCCCTCCTCGCCGGTGGCGATCATCAGCGGAACCGTGGTCGCGCGGTCGACGGCCTCGATCCAGAAACCGGCCTTCTTGCGGTAGGCGATCAGGTAACCCGCACCGGCCTTGGTCGCGTTGTCCAGGGCGCTCTGGGCCCGCTCCGTGGCGTCGAGCGCGACCACCGCCACCTTGCCCTTGACGTCGAGCCCTGCGAAGTCGGCCTCGGTACCGGCGCCCGCGTCCACCGCCTGCACCTTGTGCTCACCGCTGAACTTCAGCGGGAAGTCCTCGTACGTCTGGGAGTAGTAGAGCGAGGACAGCTCGGTCTTCTCCGGGCTGGTGACACTCGCCGTCAACTCCTTCGCGTACAGCCGGAACTTGGCGTAGAACTCCAGGGATCCCACGGAGACCTGCTTCGTCGGAGCCACATAGATGTGGTCGGTCCAGAAGCCCTGGCTGTAGGTGAGACCCCAGGAGCTGCCCGGCCCCTCGCGGTGCCAGCTGGTGCTGAAGCCCTTGAACTCGGAGTCCTCCTTGGTCTTCGGCTTGATCTCCACCGCCTCACGGGCGTCGAGGACGACCTCGGTGTTCCCGTTCACCTTGATCTCGGGATTGCCGACGACCGAGGTGCCGACGGCGATTCCGCCCCCGTCCCGGTCCGGGATCCAGGTGGAGATCGAGTACGTCCCGGCCGGCACCTGCCACGTCCAGCCGCTGCCGATGTAGCCGTACTCGGTGGGGTAGGCGCCGTTCAGCTCCTGGAGCGAGTAGATCGACGCCCCGGTGGACGGCTTGCCGTCGCGGCCCAGGAGCGAGACCTTCAGGTCGTAGGTCTTCGGCGCCTTCTCGAAGCCGACGGCCGTGGTGATCTGGACGCCGTCGGCGATCGCCGTGATGTGGCCCGAGTACCGGCCCTCGGCCTCCGCCGCCGGGTCGACACCGACCGGGACCGTGGCGGTGCCCCGCGCGGGCACGGTCACCGTGGCGGCCCCCACCGTGACGTCGGCGAGCGACGACGAGATCTTCAACTCCACCGCCTGGTCAGTGGTGTTGGTGTAGGTGATCTCCTTGTCGACGGTCCCGGTGTCACCGTCCTCGAACGTGCCGAAGCTGAGTGTCGGCGTCGCGAAGACGTTCTGCGTGACGGCCCGCACGGCGTCGACCCGCCCGTCGCCCTGCTCGAACACCGAGTTGGTGGCATTGGTCTTCGCCGTGCTGGCCAGGGCTTCCTTGATCTGCTGCCCGGTCCAGTCCGGATGCGCCTGCGCGACCAGCGCCGCCGTGCCCGCGACATGCGGGGTGGCCATCGAAGTACCGCTGGCCGTCGTGTAGTAGTCGTCGACCGGCGTACTGCCGGGCATGGAGGTGCCGACGGCACGCGCCGCGGTGATGTTCACGCCCGGCGCGGTGACCTCCGGCTTGACCGCGGAGTCACCGAGGCGCGGGCCACGGCTGGAGAACGGCGCCAGCTGGTCGGACTTGTCGACCGCGCCCACCGTCAGCGCCGAGTCGGCGATGCCCGGGGTGCCCACGGTCTGCGCGCGCGGGCCCGAGTTGCCCGACGCGATGACGAACAGGCTCCCGGTGGACGCGGACAGCTCGTCGACGGTCTCACTGAGCACGTCCGAGGGGCCGGACGCCGTACCGCCCAGCGACATCGAGACGATCTTCGCACCGGAGTGCGCCGCCCACTCCATGCCCGCGATGATCCACGAGGCCTGGCCGTCACCCGCGTTGTTCAGCACCTTGCCGACCAGCAGCTCCGCGCCCGGCGCCACACCCTTGAGCTTCCCGTCCGAGGCGGCGCCCGAGCCGACGATCGTGGACGCCACATGGGTGCCGTGGCCGAAGCCGTCCTGCACGGTTTCGTCGGGTACGAAGCTCTGCGTCTCACCGATCTTCCCGGCGAGATCCGGATGCCCGTTGTCCACTCCCGTGTCCAGGACCGCGACCTTGACACCCGTGCCGTCGTAGCCCGCCCGCCACACCTCGGGTGCGCCGATCTGCGGCACGCTCGCCTCAAGGGACGCCTTCACCTTGGCGTCCAGCCAGATCTTGTCGATGCCCTCGCCGAGCTGCTTCGCGGCCCTGGAGGTGGCCTCGGTACCGAGGGCCGGGGCGATGTCCGCCCAGAACGCGGTGGACTTCTTCGCGCTCAGTGCCGCGCCGTCGATCCCGGGCAGCGCCAGCGTCCGGCGCGCGCCCTCGGGGATCGTGCTGCCCTTGCTGTAGGTCGCGATCACCGGAGTGGCACCGGTCTTCGCGTCGGCGTACCCCTGCTCGACCAGCTGGGTGACGTTGAACAGGGCCGGGTCGAGACGCCCCGCCTGGATCAGCGGGATGGCGTCCGCGGGCAGGACGCTGATCTCGCCGTCCTTCTCGCTGGACAGGAAGGTGGCGGCCTCGCGGCCCTCGCCACGGCGGACGTCGACGGCCGACCTGCCGTCCGGTCCGGTGGTGAGCGACACGGTGTCGCCGGTGATGAGGGTGACGATCTGCGGTGCGGCGGTGCGCGTGCCCGTGGGCGGTGTGGTGACCGAGGCTCCGAATGCGGCGGCCGCGGGCGGGATCGCCCCCGCGAGCAGTCCGGCGGCCGCGGCCCCGGCCCACAGGGCATGGAGTCTTCGCATGGGTGGACGTCCTCCCCTGAACGTGTCAGACCTCCGCCGGTGGGCGGAAGCCGGAGTTCAGACTGGGCGCCGAGTCACAGCGGGCTCAAGGGAAACCGGTGGCCGAAGCGTGCCAACGCCCCCTTCGGCCACGGCAGTCGGCACACTCCCGCCCGCCCCCGCAGACACCGTCGTACCTGGTGGACGGTCATTTCACACGGCTGCGGCTCAGGCTGAACACAGCGTTCCCCCAGCGAACCGGCACAGGATCAGGACATGGCTGGCATCTCCGGTACCCGCAGCGGACGGGTCCGCGTCCTGATCGTCGACGACGAACCCGCGCTCACCGAAGTGCTGTCCGTGGCCGTCACCGAGGCGGGCTGGCGCCCGTACCCGGTGCCCGACGGGCACAGCGCGCTGCGCGAGGCCCGCCGCTGCGCCCCGCACGCCGTCGTCCTCGACGGCATGCTGCCCGACCTGGACGGCATCCAGGTCCTGCGCCGCCTGCGCTACGAGAACCCCGGGCTGCCCGTCCTCATGCTCACCGCCCGCGACGCCGTCGAACACCGCCTCGACGGACTCGAGAACGGCGCCGACGACTACGTCACCAAGCCCTTCTCCCTCCAGGAGGTCGTGCTGCGGCTGCGCGGACTGCTGCGCCGCTCCGGCGCCGAACGCGTCCGCACCGACGACCCCGTCCGCGTCCTCGGCGATCTGACGGTCGCCGCCGAGTCCAGAGAGGTGCACCGCGGCGGCGCCGCCGTCGCCCTCACCGCCAAGGAGTTCGACCTGCTCAGCCTGCTCATGGAGCACCCCCGCCAGGTGCTGAGCAAGGCCCAGATCCTCGACCGCGTCTGGAGCAGCTCCTTCGACGGCGGCGGCAACCTCGTCGAGGTGTACATCTCCAGCCTCCGCCGCAAGATCGACCGGGGTCGCGCGCCCATGATCCACACCGTGCGCGGGCTGGGGTACGCCATCAGGCCGGTGGAGGACGGGAGATGAACACGCCCCGGTTCGGCGGCCGTTCCCTGCGCACCCGTCTCCTCCTCTTCATCACCGCCGTCCTGGTCGTCGTCTGCGCCGCGATGGCCCTCACCACCGTCCTCGCCCAGCGCGCCTATCTGCTGGGCAACCTCGACGACCGGGTCACCAACGCGGCCGAGCGGAGCCTGGGCGGGGCCTCCCTCCACCCGGACCTCCCGAGCGATCTGACCTTCCTCCACGAGAGCGGTCACCCGGCCGGCATGCTCGCCGCCCGCCTGGCCGCCGACGGCACCGTCCTCGCGGCGGCGACGGTGAGCCAGGACGCCCCGCCGCAGCGCCTCAGCGACGCCCAGACGGCGGCGCTTTCGGGCGTCGGCACCGACGGCTCGCTCCACACCCGGACCGTCCCCGGCCTCGGCACCTACCGCGTCACCGCCCTCGACAACCACGGAGTCCGGGTCCTCACCGGCCTCCCCATGGACGACGTCCAGGACATGATCAGCGGACTGGTCGTCATCGAGGCCGTCGTCGCCGCGGCGGGCCTGACCGCCGCCGGTGTCGTGTGCGCGGCCGTCATACGGCGCCAGCTGCGCCCCCTCGGCCGGGTCGCCGCCACCGCCGTCGAGGTCTCCCACGTGCCCCTGTGCCGGGGCGAGGTCACCGGCCTCACCCGGGTCCCCGACCGCGACACCGACCCCGGCAGCGAGGCCGGCCAGGTCGGCGCCGCCCTCAACCGCATGATCGACCACGTCGAGTCCTCGCTCGCCGAACGCCAGCGCAGCGAGGAACGGGTGCGCCGCAGCGAGGAACGCATGCGCCGCTTCCTCGCCGACGCCAGCCACGAACTGCGCACCCCGCTCGCCTCCATCGCCGGCTACGCGGAACTGATGAACCGCGGCACCGACCGCATCGAACCCGGCCTCGCCTGGCGCCGCGTCACCGCCGAGTCGGCCCGGATGACCGGCCTCGTCGAGGACCTCCTCCTGCTCGCCCGCCTCGACGAGGGCCGCCCGCTGCAGTCCGCCGAGGTCGACCTCGCCGCACTGGTCGCCGAGGCGGTGTGGGACGCGCGGGCCGCGGGCGGCGGCCACGACTGGCAGCTGGAACTCCGCCTGGACGCCTCGCCCCTGGTCCTCGGCGACGAGGCCCGCCTCCACCAGGTCGTGGCCAACCTGCTGGCCAACGCCCGGGTGCACACCCCGGTGGGCACCAGCGTGCTGGCGACCGTGGAGGCCGGGGCCGGCCTCGTCACCGTCCGCGTCCGCGACGACGGCCCCGGTATCCCGCCCGACCTGCTCCCCACCGTCTTCGAACGCTTCACCCGCGCCGACGCCTCCCGCGCCCGTGCCACCGCGGGCTCCGGCTCCGGCCTCGGCCTCGCCATCGTCGCCGCGATCACCGCCGCCCACGGCGGCCGCATCGGCGTCCACAGCGAACCCGGCCGCACCGAGTTCACCGTCGAACTCCCCCTGACCGGCGACCTGGGCGCCGACACTCTGACCTGGAGCTCCCGGGCGTCGCTGCTGTGAGCCACGGCCCGGCGGCCCGCCGAGTCGATCAGTATCCTGGTGCGTCGATCTCGGATACGGCGGCCGGAGAGGTGTCCTACGCATGCGGAACACGGGCGACTTGATCGCGGACCTCTACGGCCTCGGCCCCGGACCCTGGACGACGACCCCCGTCACCCGTGGCGCGCTGGGCCAGATCTGGAAGCTGACCGGGAACGACTCGGCCTGGGCGGTGAAGGAGCTCATCTTCGAGCGTGAGAAACCCGACGTCGAGAGGGAGGCCACCCTGCGGGACACCGCGGCGGGCCTCGGCGTAGCCGCGCCCCGCCTGATGCCCGACGGCACCGGGTCCCACGTCTCGCGGCTCCCCGCCGACCTGGGCGGCTCCTTCGTGAAGCTGTACGACTGGGTCGACGGCACCCCGGCCGACCCCTCCGACCCGGGCCTGCTCGACTGGTGCGGCCGGACCCTCGCCCTGCTGCACCGGGCGGGGAAGGGCACGAGCGAGACCCCCGTCGACTGGTACGAGGAGTGCTACCCGGAGGCCGACTGGGCGGACCTGCACGACAGGGTCCGCCGGGCCGGCCCGCCCTGGGCCGAGGCGCTCAGCCGGTGTGTCGCCGGCGCCCTGCCGGAGCTGACCCGCTACGTCAGCCCGTCCGACCCCGGCGACCTGGTCCTCTCCCACCGCGACCTGCAACCCCAGAACGTCCTGCTCACCGAGGCCGGCCCGGTCCTCCTCGACTGGGACAACGCCGGCCCCGTCGCGGCCCGCCGCGAACTCGCCCACGTCGTGTACGTCTGGTCCGGCGGCAACCACTTCCGCCCCGAGGCGGCCCGCCGACTGGTCCGCTCCTACCGTGCGGCCGAGGGCCCCGCCGTCCTCGAGGACCTGAACTCCTTCTCGATGCTCTTCGCGACAGCCCTGAACTACGTCCACGTCCAGGCGGCGTGCGCGATCGACCCGCACGCGACCCCCGACCAACGCGAGTTCGCGAGCGGCCAGACCGCCACCGCCCTCCACACCCTCCCGTCCCCGTCCGCGGTGACGCGCCTCCTGACGGAACTGAAGCCCGAGTGGTGACCGGCCCCGGGCGTCCCTGAACAGGGCTTGGGCCATGAGCGCCGTACGAGACCGTTTACAAGTCGGCCGTACGGCGCTACCTTCCGCCACAGGTGAGGTGGGAGCGCTCCCATCTCGGGCCCCCGACGGACCGGAACCCGCCGGAGGCACCCGAGGGGCGCTCCCGCCTCGCGTACCCGCATCCGCACCCGCACCCGCACCCGCACCAGGGTTCATTCACCCCCACATGCACGGTCCGTACACGGAAGGACGGACTCCGCCATGTCTGTCATGATCACGACAAGCACCTCCAAGAAACCGGCCGCGTTACGCTCCCGAGCCCTCCTCCTCGTCCTCCTGGCCCTGCTGGCCACCGTCCCCGCCATCGGCCTGATCGTCACGACCGGCGGCCGGGCCGAGGCCCACGGCACCCCCATGAAACCCGGCAGCCGCACCTTCCTGTGCTGGCAGGACGGCCTCACCGACACCGGTGAGATCAAGCCGGTCAACCCGGCCTGCAAGAACGCCCAACTGGTGAGCGGCACCACGCCGTTCTACAACTGGTTCTCCGTGCTGCGCTCCGACGGCGCCGGCCGCACCCGCGGCTTCGTCCCGGACGGCGAGCTGTGCAGCGGCGGCAACACCAACTTCACCGGCTTCAACGCTCCGCGCAGCGACTGGCCGTTGACCCATCTCACCTCGGGCGCGACCGTCGACTTCTCCTACAACGCCTGGGCCGCGCACCCGGGCTGGTTCTACGTGTACGTCACCAAGGACGGCTTCGATCCCACGCAGACCCTCACCTGGGACGACATGGAGGACCAGCCGTTCCTGAGCGTCGACCACCCGCCGCTCAACGGCTCCCCGGGCACGGTCGAGGCCAACTACTCCTGGACCGGCCAGCTCCCGGCGGGCAAGTCGGGCCGGCACATCATCTACATGGTCTGGCAGCGCTCGGACAGCGCGGAGACCTTCTACTCCTGCTCCGACGTCGTCTTCGACGGCGGCAACGGCGAGGTGACCGGCATCCACGAGCCGGGCAACCCGGACGAGCCCGTCCCGGGCACCTGCACCGCCACCCGCCGGACGACGGGCAGCTGGAACGGCGGCTACCAGTCCGAGGTCACCGTCACCAACTCCGGCGACGTCCCCATGCTCGGCTGGATGGTCGACTGGACCCTGCCCACCGGCCAGACGGTGGCCAGCCTCTGGAACGGCAACGCCACCTACAACGGTCAGGCGGTGATGGTGCACAACGCCGACTGGAACGGCTCGCTGAGTCCGGGCCAGAGCACGACCTTCGGCTACGTCGTCACGGGCAACGGAGGTGACACCACGACGACACTTCCCTGCCGGGTCGGCTGACCGCTGACCGCTGACCGGGGGACCTGGGCGGACCCGGTGGACGGTGTTCCACCGGGTCCGTTCGGGGGTTCGTGCCTTCCGGGCTCGTGCCTTCGGGGTTCGTATCTTCCGGGTGGTGCGTGGCTTGGGGCGACGCTCGGTGCGCGACAACGTTATCGAACTTGGTCTGTGCATGACTCTACCGGCAGTGTCGACAACGATGTCAAGCGCGTCGCGAAACCCGCACGCGGTCTTCCGTGGTACCAGTGGCGCACGCTACTGTCCCTGCGGCTTGTGCGACCCGTGGTGCGCGACCCGTCCGAAGGAGGAGGGGCCGCGTCATGCGTTTCCGTCCTACGTCCCTGCTGCTGGCCGCCGTACTCACGGTCGCCGGAGGCACCCCCGCCCTGGCGGCGACCGCCGCCCCACCGGAACTGGTCAAGGACCCGACCGCCTACGTCGACCCGCTCATCGGCACCAGGAACGGCGGCAACGTCTTCCCGGGCGCCGTCACCCCCTTCGGCATGCTCTCCTGGAGCCCGGAGAACACCAGAGGCGACGCCACCCGCACCGCCGCACCCGGCGGCTACCACTACGACGCCACCCGCATCCGCGGCTTCAGCCTCACCCACATGTCCGGCACGGGCTGTGCGGGCGGCAGCGGCGACATCCCGTTCTTCCCGTACGCCGGTGAGGTCACCTCCTCGCCCGCGAGCGACACCAAGGACGCCGTCTACGCCTCCGACTTCGGCCACGCCGACGAGACCGCGGAGCCCGGCCACTACAAGGTCGGCCTGGCCTCCGGAGTCACCGCCGACCTCACGGCGACGGCCCGCACCGGCTCGGCCCGCTTCACCTACCCGGAGGACAAACCGGCCTCCCTCCTCATCCGCACCGCCAACTCCGAGGTGGGCTCCACCGATTCGACGGTCACCATCGACCCGGCGACCCGCACGGTCTCCGGCTCGGTCACCTCCGGCAACTTCTGCGGCTACCTCGACCCGGAAGGCCGGCGCGCCTACTACACCCTCCACTTCACCGCCCGCTTCGACCGCGCCTTCAAGGCCACCGGCACCTGGCAGGACGGCACGCTGAACCCCGGGTCGACCTCGGCGAGCGGCGGCACCGGCGGCTTCTCGGCCGGCGGTCGGCCCGTCGCGGGCAAGGGGGCCGGCGGCTACGTCGAGTTCGAGCCGGGCAGCGGCCCCGTGAACGTCAAAGTCGGTATCTCGTACGTGAGTCAGGCGGGCGCCGCCGCCAATCTCGCCGCGGAGAACCCCGCCCGCCGCTCCTTCGACGCGGTCAAGGACGCCGCCCGCCGGGCCTGGCGCGACCGCCTGGACGCCATCCGGGTCGGCGGCGGCACCGAGGACGAGCGCACCACCTTCTACACCGCGCTGTACCACGCGCTCCTGCACCCGAACATGATCAGCGACGCCGACCGCCGATACTGGGGCGCCGACGGCAAGGTGCACACCGTCGCGCGCGGCCACCGGGCCCAGTACGGCACCTTCTCCGGCTGGGACGTCTACCGCGACCAGGTGCAGCTGCTGACCCTGCTCGACCCCCGGACGGGCTCCGACCTCGCGCAGTCCCTCTACGAACTCGCCCGGCAGAACGGCGGCGTCTGGGATCGCTGGCTGCATGGCGCAAGCGGCACGCACGTCATGAACGGCGACCCCGCACCGGCGGCGCTGGCCGGCATCCGCGCCTTCGGCGGCACGGACTTCGACCTGAAGGGCGCCCTCGCCTCCCTCGTGAAGGCCGCGACCGTGCCCACCGACCTGGACCTGTCGTCCGCCGGAAAGCCGGTGCTCTCCGTCGGCCAACGCCCCTCCCTGGACAAGTACCTGAAGTCGCACTACATGCCGTCCGTCTCCAACGCCTGGGGTGGCGCGGCCGAGACGCTGGAGATGTCCGGCGCCGACTTCGCCCTGTCCCAACTCGCCGCCGCGGCAGGGGAGAAGGAGACCGCGGCCACCTTCGCCGAGCGCTCCCAGTGGTGGCAGAACAACTTCAACATCGCCGCCGACCCCTCCGGCGGGTACATCGCCAACCGCAAGGCCGACGGCAGTTGGGTCACCGGCTTCACCCCGGCCACCGGCAACGGCTTCGTCGAGGGCACGGCCGCCCAGTACACCTGGATGGTGCAGCACAACCCCGCCGGTCTGTTCGCCGCGATGGGCGGCCGGGACCAGGCGCTCGCCCGCCTCGACGCCTTCTTCCACGACGCGGACGGCGGCTGGGCCTTCACCGGCAGCGGCGGCGACAAGTCCGAGCTGGACAACGAGCCGTCGATCAACGTCCCCTACCTGTACGACTACGCGGGCGCCCCGTACAAGACCCAGGAAACCGTCCGCGCGGCGATGAAGCAGCTCTGGTCCACGCAGCCCGGCGGCATCCCCGGCAACGACGACCTCGGCGCGATGTCCGCCTGGTACGTCTTCTCCGCGCTCGGCATGTACCCGCAGGTCCCCTCCCGCGCCGAACTCGCCCTCGCCTCCCCGCTGTTCCCGCGCATCGACATCGACCGGCCGCAGGGCAACGACATCTCCGTCCGCGCGCCGGGGGCCGGCGCCGACACCCCGTACATCCACGCCCTGAAGGTCAACGGCCGTACCAGCGACCGCCCTTGGCTCCCGGCGTCCTTCGTGCGGGACGGCGGCAGGCTCGACTACACGCTCTCCGGCACGCCCGACAAGGCCTGGGGGAGCGACCCGTCCGACGCCCCGCCCTCCTTCCGCGCGGGCGAGCAGCCGTACCAGATCGGCGTCGGCCCCACCGCGGCCACGCTCGCGCCTGGTGGCAGCACCGAGGTCGGCATCCGTGCCCTGTCGCTCGGCGGCGGTACGGGACCCGAGGTGCGGTTCCGGGTGGAGACGCCCGCCGGGATCACGGCCACCCCCGCCGAGGGCACGGTCGTCGACGGCGAGCGGGAGATCACCCTCGGTTCCTCGCAGGACACGGCACAGGGCTTCTACGACGTGAAGGTCACGGTGACCTCGGGCGACACCTCGTACGAGCAGCCCGTCGCCCTGACCGTGGCCGCCCCCGGCACCCTGCTCGCGGCCCGCAACAACACCGGGGTCTCCGACGACGAGGGCGACCACGACGAGGCCGACTACGACGGCGGCGGCTGGAGCTACTCCCGCCAGGCCCTTACGGCCGCCGGTCTCCCGCCGGGCGGGCAGGGGACCGTGGACGGGCTCACCTTCACCTGGCCCAACTCCCCGAGCGCCCGCCCCGACAACGTCTCGACCGCCGGCCAGACCATCGAACTGCCGTCAGCCGCAAGCAAGTTGTCCTTCATCGGCAGCGCGGTCAACGGCAACCAGCGCGCCACGGCCACCGTCACCTACACCGACGGCAGCACCGGCACGATCGATCTCTCCTTCACCGACTGGACCGTCGGCGGGGGCGGCGGCACCGTCCAGTACGGCAATCTGGTCGTCGCCCGGAGCGCGTACCGGAACGTGGCCGGGGCGGACAAGGACCCGGTCGCGACCTATGTGTTCGCCACCCAGCCGTTCACGGCACCGGACGGCAAGGCGATCACCCGCGTGGAACTGCCGGCCAACGCCGATCTCCACGTGTTCACCCTCGCGACCGGCTGACCTCCAACACCGGAGGCAGCCATGCGAGTTGGCGTCGCACCTGCACGGCGTCGCCACCCTCGTGCCCGTTGAACGGGTAGGCGTGGATCTCCTTGCGGGGGTCCACGCCGGCCAGTTCTCCGTACCGGTTGAAGGCGGCGTACGCCCCGCTCGGCGGGCACACCGTGTCGCGCAGCCCAATGCCGAAGTGGGCCGGGGCCTGGGCGCGGCGGGCGAAGGACACGCCCTCCACGTAGGAGAGGGTGCGGTAGGCGGTTTCTTCGGCGCCGCGGTGGACCGCGAGGTAGGCGGCGATCTCGCCGTAGGGGCCCGTGTCGGTGAGGTCCAGGGCGCGGCGGATGCCGCACAGCAGCGGGGCCGTGACCAGGACGGCCGCGAGGTCGGGGACCAGGCCCGCCACCGCGAGCGCGAGGCCGCCGCCCTGGCTGTTGCCGGCGGCCACGATCCGACCGGGGTCCACACCGGGCAGCGCGCGCAGGGCCGTCACCGCCCGGACGGCGTCCGTGATCAGCCGCCGGTAGTGGTAGTCCCGCGGGGCCCGAAGGCCGCGGACGGCCGGGCCGGGGCCGCCGGGCGCCTGGGCATGCGGGTCGGGCGTGTCGCCGCCGTTGCCGTACTGGTCGCCCTGGCCGCGGTTGTCCATCAGTAGATGCGCGTACCCGGCGTTCACCCAGGTCAGCCGCTCGTGGGGGAGACCCCGACCGCGTCCGTAGCCGGCGTACTCGACGACGGCGGGCAGCGGTTCGCGGATCCCGGCCGGGCGGGAGTACCAGGCGCGGACCGGGTCCCCGGCGAAGCCCCGGAAGGTCACGTCCCAGGTCTCGGTCAGCCGTAGGCCGGTCCCGACCGGGTCGGCCGACACCAGCGCGTCGTACTGCGCGGCCTCCTTCAGGGTGTGCTGCCAGAACTCGTCGAAGTCGGCGGGCTCCTCGGGCAGGAACCGGTAGGTCTCCAACTCGCTCGGAGGCAGGTCGAACGCGGGCACGGCGGCACCTCGCAGGAATCGGTCCGGACGGGGAAAGTTGCGGAGTCGTTCGGGGTGCGCTTCGGGGTTCTACCCCGTGTGCGGGCCTTCCAATGCTTGTTCCCATGCCGTTCACCCGCCTCGGGCGTCTCGTGCCGCACCCATTGACAGCGCTTTCTGAGTGCCCCTAAGTTGCCGCGAAGTTACCGGTAAGAGCTCGAAAGTTTCGGTACCGCGTTCCCGTCACGGGAGGCCCGATCCATGAGCACCTCCACCACACCGGCCCCACCGCCCGGCACCCAGGACCCGCCCCGGGCGACCGCCCGCCCCGACCCCCCGCCCAGGCGCAGTGGCTGGCGCAGAGCGCTGCGCAGGCACTGGCGGCTGTATTCGCTGGCCGTGCTGCCGCTGCTGTTCTTCCTGGTCTTCCGCTATCTGCCGATGATCGGCAACGTCATCGCGTTCCGCCGGTTCCAGCCGGGCGGTTCGATCCTGGGCGAGCAGTGGGTGGGGCTGCGCTATGTGCGGATGTTCCTGACCGACCCCACTTTCTGGCAGGTCTTCCGCAACACCCTGTGGCTGGGCGCGCTGACGCTGGTCTTCTGCTTTCCGATCCCGATCGTGCTGGCGCTGCTGCTCAACGAGGTCCGCCGGCGCTCGCTGAAACGGTTCGTGCAGTCGGTGTCGTATCTGCCGCACTTCCTGTCGATCGTGATCGTCGCCGGCATCACCCTGCAGATGCTCGCCGTGGAGGGGCCGGTCAACCATGTCCTCGGCTGGTTCGGCCACGACCCGATCCGGTTCGTCCAGGAGCCCGGCTGGTTTCGCACCATCTACGTCGGCTCGGAGATCTGGCAGACCGCGGGCTGGGGCACGATCCTCTACCTCGCCGCGCTCACCACGATCGACGAGGACCTCTACGAGGCCGCCCGCATCGACGGCGCGAACCGCTGGCAGCAGATCTGGCACGTCACCCTGCCCGGCATCCGCCCCACCATGATCACCCTGCTGATCCTCAACATCGGCACGTTCATGGCGGTCGGCTTCGAGAAGATCCTGCTGCTGTACAACGCGCTGACCTATCCGACGGCCGACGTGGTCTCCACCTACCTCTACCGCGCGGGCGTCGAGTCCAACAGCTTCAGCTACGCCGCCGCGATCGGCCTGTTCGAGGCGGTCATCGGGCTGGTGCTGATCACCTCCGCGAACCAGCTGTCGCGCCGCACGGTGGGGACGAGCCTGTGGTGACGCCGACCCGGCGGGAGAGCCGCTCCTACCGGGTGTTCCGGGGCGTCAACGGCGTGATCCTCACCCTGGTCGTGGTGGTCACCCTGTACCCGTTCGTCAACATCGTCGCCCGGTCCTTCAGCGGGGAGCGCCAGATCCGCGCCGGTGAAGTGACCCTGTGGCCCAAGGGGTTCAACCTCACCACGTACGACATCGTCTTCCACGACTCGACTTTCTGGCGCAACTACGGCAACACCGTGCTCTACACGGTCGTGTCGACCGTCGTCGCCATGGTTCTGACGACCTGTTACGCCTACGTCCTGTCGAAGAAGCACCTCAAGGGGCGGGGCGTCCTGGTCGGCGTGGCCGTCTTCACCATGTTCTTCAGCGGCGGTCTGATCCCGAACTACGTCCTGGTCACCAGTCTGGGCCTGAAGAACTCCGTGTGGGCGATCGCCCTGCCCAACGCGATCAGCGTCTTCAACCTGCTGGTGATGAAAGCCTTCTTCGAGGGACTGCCCACCGAACTGGAGGAGGCCGCCGAGATCGACGGGCTCACCACGTACGGCATCCTGCTGCGGATCGTGCTGCCGCTGTCCAAGGCGGTCATCGCGACGATGGTGCTCTTCTACTCGGTGTCCTTCTGGAACTCCTGGTTCTCGGCCTATCTCTACATGGACCGGACCGAGTTGATGCCGGTCACCGTCTATCTGCGCAACATGATCGCGGGCGCCACCGGCGGCGGCAACGCGGGCGCGGCCACCGATCAGCTCAGCCAGGTCGGGGCGAACATCCAGGCGGTCACGATCGTCCTCACCTCGCTGCCCATCCTGTGCGTGTACCCGTTCGTCCAGCGCTACTTCGTCTCCGGCGTGATGCTCGGCGCCGTCAAGGGCTGAGCGCCCAACCAGGGAGTATCCGTGAAGAACGCAGATCAGCTGTCACGCCGTCAGATCCTGGCGGCCGCCGGGTTCATCGGCCTCGCCACGCTCACCGGCTGCGGCAGCGGCGACGACGGAGGGGACTCCAAGGACCTCTCCAAGAAGCGGGACGGCGCGATGAAGCAGTACCGCGTCGGTGAGCAGTTCAAGGCGGCGAAACCGCTGTCGTTCGAGGTGCTGCACAACAACAACCCGGGCTACCCGCTGAAGAACGACTGGCTGTTCTGGAAGGAACTCACCCGGCGCACCGGCGTCACCCTGAAGCCGCTCGCGGTCCCGCTGGCCGACTACGAGAAGAAGCGCAGCGTCCTCATCGGCGCGGGCGACGCCCCGTTCCTGATCCCCAAGACGTACCACCCCTCCGAGGTCGCCTTCGTGTCGTCGGGCGCGATCCTCCCCGTCAGCGAGTACACGCACCTCATGCCCAACTACCAGGACAAGGTCAAGCGGTGGAAGCTGGAGCCGGAACTCGACTCCATCCGCCAGTCCGACGGCAAGTACTACCTCCTGCCCGGACTCCACGAGAAGGCCAAGTCGGGCTACTCGCTGTCGCTGCGCACCGACGTCCTGGACAAGCTCGGCCTGGCGCTGCCCACCACCCTGGACGAGGTGTACGAGGTCCTCGGGGCGATCCGGGCCGAGTACCCCGACCGCTATCCGCTCTCCGACCGCTGGAGCATCAACACCCCTTATCCGGCAGCCGCGTTGATGAGCTACCTGGGCCAGGCGCACGGGGTCAGGGCGGGCTGGACGTACGACAACATCAGCTGGGACGCGAAGAAGGACGCGTTCGTCTTCACCGGCGCCTCGGACGGCTACCGCCAGCTGGTCGAGTACCTGGGAAAGCTGGTCTCCGAGAAGCTCATCGACCCCGAGAGCTTCACCCAGACCGACGACGAGGCGGTGCAGAAGCTGCTCGGTGAGAAGTCCTTCGCGATCAGCGCCAATCCGCAGGAGCTGGTCCAGAACTACCGCTACAACCTGGAGAAGCAGGTCAAGGGCGCGAAGATCGAGATGGTGCCGGTGCCGCTCGGCCCGGCCGGCCCGGTGGTGATCAGCGGGGCCCGGCTGGAGAACGGTGTCATGATCTCCAGCAAGGCGCTGAAGAGCGACACGTTCGTCGCGATGATGCAGTTCGTGGACTGGCTCTGGTACTCCGACGAGGGCCAGCGCTTCGCCAAGTGGGGCGTCCAGGGCGCGACCTACACCTACTCCGGCGACTCGTACCGACTGGAGCCGGGCATCAGCCTGATGGGCTCCGACCCGGACGCCCCGAAGGACCTCCAGAAGGACTACGGCTTCTTCAACGGCGTCTTCACCTACGGCGGCAACTGGGCACTGGTCTCCTCCTCCTTCGGCCCCGACGAGAAGAAGTTCCAGGACGCCATGGCGCAGCGCGAAGAACTCCCCATCGGCCCCGCCCATCCACTGCAGTCCGTGGAACAGGAACAGGCCACCCTCTGGGACACCCCGCTGCGTGACCACGTCGTCCAGAACACCCTCAAGTTCGCCCTCGGCAAGCGCCCGCTGTCCGAATGGGACGCCTATGTCGCCGAGTTGAAGGCCAAGAACATGGACCGGCTCGTCGACCTGCACAACAAGGCGCGCGACCGCTTCAGGAAGGAGAACGGGTGATCCGCGTCCCCGCCGAGCCGGTGGGCCGGCTCTCCGACGCCTGGCGGGCCTGTGTGGGCACGGGCCGTCTCGAACTCGCCCTGCGCCGCGACTACCAGGACTCCCTCGCCCTCCTCCAGCGTGACATCGGGTTCCGGCACATCCGTGGCCACGGCCTGCTCAGCGACGGCATGGGCGTGTACCGCCCCTACGAGCACGGGTGCTTCCGCCTCGTCCATCACTCCTTCACCTACGTCGACCAGGTGCTCGACGCGTATCTCGCGCTCGGCATCCGCCCGTTTCTCGAACTCGGCTTCATGCCCGAGGAGTTGGCGTCCGGCGACCAGACTGTCTTCTGGTGGCGGGGCAATGTCACACCGCCCCGCTCGCACCGGGAGTGGGCCGACCTGGTCCGCGCGACCCTGCGTCACCTCGTGGACCGCTACGGCCTCGACGAGGTCCGCACCTGGCCGATCGAGGTGTGGAACGAGCCCAACCTGGCCGACTTCTGGCAGGGCGCCGACGAACAGGCGTACCACCGGCTGTACGAGGTGACCGCGCACACCGTGAAGGAGGTGGACGCCGGGCTCCAGGTCGGCGGCCCCGCGATCTCCCCGGGCGCCGACGACTGGCTGGACCGGTTCGCCGAGTTCGCCGCGCACCGCGAGGTGCCGGTCGACTTCGTCTCCAAGCACGCCTACACCTCCGGCCCCGCCCAGCACGTGCCGTTCGGCGTCCACCAGACCCTGGCCCCGGCGACCGACCTCCTCGACCAGTTCGCCACGCCCCGGGACCGCCTCAAGGGCACCGGGCTGGCCGGACTCCCCGTGCACATCACGGAGTTCAACTCCTCCTACCGCCCCGACAACCCCGTCCACGACACGGCCTTCCACGCCGCCTACCTGGCGCCCGTGCTGGCCCGGGGCGGCGACCTCGTCGACTCGTTCTCGTACTGGACGTTCAGCGACATGTTCGAGGAGGCCGGCATCCCCACCGCCCTCTTCCACGGCGGCTTCGGCCTGCTCACCCACCGGCAGGTCCGCAAACCCGTCTACCACCTGTACGCGTTCATGGCCCGGATGGGCCCTGATCTCCTGGCCCGGGGCGACGACCATCTCGTCACCCGGCACCCCGACGGCCGGGTCACCGTCCTCGCCTGGGCGCCGGTCGACCCGACCGGTGAGACGCCGGGCCCCGAACGGCACAGCCTGCGGCTGTCTCTGCCGGTGCTGGTGCCGGCCGGCGGTGGCGAGGTATTCGTTCGCCGGTCGACCGTGGACGATGAGCGGGGTAACGCATACACGGCCTGGCGGCACATGGGCAGCCCGCGCTCGCCGCAGCGCGAGCAGCTGGACGTCCTGCACGAGGCGGCCGAGCCCGCCCGCACCCATGGGCGCCTCCCCGTTCGCGACGGCCGCACCGACCTGGACCTCACCCTGGCCCGCCACGAGATCACCCTCGTCGAACTGACCCCGGTCACCGACGAGACCCCACCCTGGTGGGACGAGAGGCGGCTGCTGGGCCGGGAGCCGTCATGAGCAGCACGGCGACCGACTTCGGCACCGGTGTCCTCTCCCGTGCCGCCGCGCTGGTCCACACGCTCCTCACCGTCGAGGCCCTCTTCCTCGCCGCGACCGCCCCCGGCCTCGTCGGCCTGCTCCTCCTCGGCCCCGACCCCGCCAACCTGCCCCTCGCCGCCCTCTGCCTGCTGCCGCTCGGCCCGGCCGCCTCCGCCGCTCTGTACGCCCTGCACCACCGCAGCCGTGACCTCACCGATCTGCACCCGGCCCGCGTCTACGCCCGGGGCTGGCGCCTCAACGCCGTGCCCGCCCTGAAACTCTGGGTGCCGCTGCTGGCCTGGCTCACGGTCATCGCCTTCACCCTCACCCACTTCGCCGCGACCGGTCTGCCCGGCTGGTGGGCCGTGCTGCTCTGGCTGACCGGCGTGGGCGCGCTCCTGTGGGGCACCCACGCCCTCGTCCTGACATCGCTGTTCACCTTCCGCGCCCGCGACATCGCCCGGCTCGCCGCCCGCTTCCTCCTCCGGCACGGACGTGCCACCCTCACCGCCGGCTCACTGCTCGTCCTGACCGCCACCGGAACCGCCCTGTTCACCGAGGCGCTGCCCGCCCTGCTGGCCGCCCCGCTGCTGCTGTCCCTGCTGCACTGCAGCCGCACGGTGATCGCCGAGACCCAGGAGGACCACACGGTATGACCCGCAGAATCCCCTACGGCGGCGACTACAACCCCGAGCAGTGGCCCGAGGAGGTCTGGGACGAGGACCACCGTCTCTTCACCCGGGCCGGCATCGACACCCTCACCGTCGGTGTCTTCACCTGGTCCCTCACCCAACCCGCCGAGGACTTCTACGACTTCACGGTCCTCGACGGCATCCTCGACCGCGCCGCCGCCGAGGGCCGCCAGGTCTGCCTCGCCACCGGCACCGCCGCCCTCCCGCCCTGGCTGGCCAAGAGGTACCCCGAGGTCAACCGCACCGACTTCGAGGGCCGTCGGCACCGCTACGGCCAACGGCACAACTTCTGCCCCAGCTCACCCGCGTACAGCAGACTGGCCATCGCGCTGGCGGGCCGTCTGGCCGAACGGTACGCCGAGCACCCGGCGTTGCTGGCCTGGCACATCAACAACGAGTACGGCGGCGCCTGTTACTGCGACCTGTGCGCGGAGGCCTTCCGCGGCTGGCTGCGTGAGCGGCACGGCACCCTGGACGCCCTCAACGACGCCTGGTGGACCACCTTCTGGTCGCACCGCTACACCGACTGGGACCAGATCGAGCCGCCCAGTGCCCTCACCGAGCACTGGCGGGGCCCCGACCACACCGCCTTCCAGGGCATCACCCTCGACTACCAGCGCTTCATGACCGACGCTCTCCTCGGCTGCTTCACCGCGGAGAAGGAGGCGATCCGCGCCCACGACCCGGACACCCCCGTCACCACCAACTTCATGGGCGCCTACCGCCCGCTGGACTACCACCGGTGGGCGCCCCACCTCGACTTCGCCTCCTGGGACAACTACCCGCCGCCGGCCGCCCCGCCCACCCGCGCGGCCCTCGCCCACGACCTCATGCGCGGCCTCAAGGACGGCGCTCCCTTCTGGCTGATGGAACAGACCCCGTCCACCACCGCCTGCCGTGACGTCAACCCCTTGCGCCGACCGGGGGAGTTGCGCCTGGCCACCTTCCAGGCGATCGCCCACGGCGCCGACGCGGCACTCTACTTCCAGCTGCGCGCCTCACGCGGGGCCTGCGAGAAGTACCACGGCGCGGTCATCGGCCACGCGGGCCGCGACGACACCCGCGTCTTCCAGGAAGTCGCCGCACTGGGAAGGGAGTTGGAGTCGCTCGGCACCGCCACCCTGGGCGCCCGCACCCCCGCCCGCACCGCCCTCCTCTTCGACTGGGACAGCTGGTGGGCCCTGGAGATCTCCGACGGCCCCTCCCGCCTGGTCCGCTACCTGGACGTCGTGCACTCCTACTACCGGGCCGCCCGCGAGGCCGGCGCCGACGTGGACGTCGTCCCCGTCACCGCCGACCTCACCCCCTACGACGTCGTCCTCGCCCCGGTTCTGCACCTGGTCAAGGGCGACCTGGCCGAGCGGCTGGAGGCCCTGGCCCGACGCGGCGGCACCGTCCTCGCCACCTTCCTCACCGCCCGCTCCGACGCACACGACCGCGCCTTCCTCACCGACGTCCCCGGCCCCCTGGCCCCGCTCATGGGCATCCGTGTCGACGAATGGGACGCGCGCCCCGAGGACTTCGTCCAGCCCGTGGACCTGGACGGCTCGCTCTGCGAGGCCCGGCTGGTCTTCGAACTGGTCCGGCTGCGCGGCGCCGAGGCCGTCGGCATCTACCGCGCGGACTTCTACGAGGGCACCCCGGCGGTGACCCGGCACGCCTTCGGCGCGGGCGAGGGCTGGTACGTGGCCACGGCCCTCGACCAGCCCGGCGTCGACCGGGTGGTCCGCGGTGTCCTCGCCCGGCACGGTCTCCTCGGACCGTATACCGCATACAGTGGCCTGGAGACCGCGTACCGTACGGCGCCGGACGGCACCCGCCTGCTGTTCCTCCTCAACCACACCACCCGCCCGGTCCGCCCGACCGCCCACGCCACCGCCACCGACCTCCTCACCGGAAAACCGGTGGCCCAGGGCGAGCCGCTGCCCCTCGACCCGCTCGGCGTGGCGGTCCTGCGCCTTCAGTAGATGACCCGCCCGTGCGCGTCCGGCACCCCGGACTTGCGCAGGAAGTAGCTGTTGATCTGGTCCCGCCACTCCCGCGCACCACGCACCTGCTCCTCGAACAGCTCCGCCACCCGCCCGTGCCACGCCGGTTCCACCAGGTCGGCGAGGCCCGCCCACACCCGGCGGGCCTCCTCGGCCTCCTCGACACCTTCGAAGTGGGTGTCGTAGATGTGCTGGATCACCGTCTTCCCGCTCCCGAGCACATGCCCGTACGGCACATGGTGGAAGAACAGCAGCAGCTCGTCCGGACAGGTCGCGGCGGACTCGTACACCTCGGCCCACGGCCCCGCGTACTGCGCCGCGTACCCCGTCCCGGTCGCCGCGCTGCGGTCGACGCCGACGCCGTCGCGGTCGGCGAAGTGGTACGTGCCCCACGGGCTGTACTCGTAGCCGTCGACGCCCGGCCCGTAGTGGTGCCCGGGCTGCACCATGAACCCCACCCCCAGCGGGGCCGTGTACTTCTCGTACGTCCGCCAGGAGCCGTCCAGCACCGCGCGCAGCCCGCCGACCAGCCGCTCGGGCGCGGAGGGGAAGGTCAGGCCGATCCACTCGCCCAGGACGCGGTACGGATCGGCGTCCGGCCGCCAGGCCAGCCTGCCGAAGGTGTAGAGGTTCGCCTGGGCCAGGGGATGGCCGGTCCAGAACGGGTCGTCGCCCACATTGGACACGGCGACGAGATCACCCGCCAACTCACCCACACAGGGCCCGACCTCGCCTTCCGGCCGGAACCCCAGCACCTCGCTCCACATCGGCCCGAGCCAGCACACGTGCCGCTGCTGCCCGGTGTACTCCTGCGTGGCCTGCAGCTCCACCGCCAACCGTGTGCGCGGCAGCGCCCCGAGCACCGGCGACACCGGCTCGCGCACCTGGAAGTCCATCGGCCCGTGCTTGACCTGCAGCACGGCGTTGGCGGCGAACTCCCCGTCCAGCGGGGCGAAATGGTCGAACGCCGCCCGCGCCCGGTCCGTCGTACGGTCCCGCCAGTCCTGCCGGTGGTCGTAGACGAAGGCCCGCCAGTGCACCGTGCCGCCGTACGGGGCGAGCGCCCCGGCCAGCAGGTTCGCGCCGTCCGCGTGACTGCGCCCGTACGTGAACGGCCCCGGCTGCCCCTCCGAGTCCGCCTTCACCACGAACCCGCCGAAGTCCCAGATCGCCTCGTACACCCCGCGCACGGCCTGCGCCCACCACTCCCGCACCGCCTCCTGAAGTGGATCGGCGGTGGACAGACCGCCGAGCACGACCGGCGCGGCGAAGGTCACCGACAGATGCGTCCGGATGCCGTACGGCCGCAACTCCTCGGCGATAGCGGCGACTTCACCGATCCGGTCGGTCAGCAGCCGTGCCTCGACGGCATGCACGTTGACGTTGTTGACGCACACGGCGTTGATCCCGCAGGCGGCGAGCAGCCTGGCGTACGCCCGGACGCGCGCGAAGTCCTTCCGCGCCCGCCCGTCCCGCCAGAACAGCGAACCGCCCGCGTATCCGCGCTCCACCTGGCCCATGACCGGGTGCACGGCCACGTTGTCCCAGTGGTCGAGCATGCGCAGGGCCGTCGCGGGACGGTGGACCTCGCCGGGGAAGGCACCCGTGAACGCCTTCTCGCCGAGCCGTACGACGTGGAACAGGCCGTACAGCAGCCCGCGCCCTCCGGAGGCCGTGACCGTGGTCGTACCGCCGGCGCGTGCGACCGTGAACTCCTCGTCGCCGCACGCGGCTTCACTGTCGGTCAGCTCCAACAGGAGGTCGCACGGGCCGTCCTGGGCGACCTCCCCGCCGAACCGCACGCAGGCGTCGGACACTTCACGGCGCACGGTGTCGACCAGGGGACCGGAGCCCCTGATCAGGACGCGCCGGGCCCCCAGCGGCCGAAAGGCCTCCGGGGGCAACCAGCCGGGATCGATCCCGTTCAAGAGAGCAACTCCACCTCGGACAACTGGACTTCGCCGTCGAAGACCACGCGGTACCTCGCGTACCTACCCGGCGACTCCACACTGAACGCCCGCGTCTGCAGGTCCCAGGCGAAGGTCTGCCCGCTGCGCCGGTCCAGGGTCTTCCACGTCGTTCCGTCCGAAGAGCCCTCCAGCCGCCAGCCCGTGGGGGCCTTCGCCCGCTCGGAGGAGGTCAGCGTGTACTGGACGGCCTTCGTGGCGCCCCCGGTCGGCAGCTCGACGGCGTCGGACACCGTCGCGGCCGTCTCGGACGTGTTGTCGAACAGGGCACCGGAGCCGGTGAGCACATCCGTGCGGGGCGCCGGCACCTTGTCGTCGCCGGTGATCGACACGGGTGCCGCGTTCTTGCCGCTGCCCCAGGCCGAGGGGCGCGGGCCCATGTCGAACTCCAGGGTCCCGCCCTTGGCGAGGAGCGCGTGCGGGAGCGAAGTCGACGTCCAGGTACGGCCGTTGACCTTCAGACCCTGCACGTACACGTTCCGCGCGCTGTTCTTCGGGGCCTTCACGACCAGGTCCCTGCCGTTCTCCAGGTGCACGGTCGCCTTCTTGAACAGCGGGGAGCCGACGGCGTACTCGCCGCTGCCCATCACCAGCGGGTAGAAGCCGAGCGCGGAGAACAGGTACCAGGCCGACTGCTCGCCGTTGTCCTCGTCGCCGTGGTAGCCCTGCCCGATCGTGCTGCCGGTGTACAGCCGCGACAGCACCTCGCGGACCTTCGCCTGCGCCTTCCAGGGCTGCCCGGCCGCGTCGTACATGTAGATCGCGTGGTGGGCGACCTGGTTGGAGTGCCCGTACATGCCCATCCGGACGTCCCGCGCCTCCGTCATCTCGTGGATGACCCCGCCGTAGGAGCCCACGAACTCGGGGGAGGCGGTCTCGGGGGTCGAGAAGTACGCGTCGAGCTTCTGTGCCAGGCCGGCCCGGCCGCCGTACAGGTTGGCCAGGCCCCGGCTGTCCTGCGGGGCGGTGAAGGCGTAGCCCCAGCCGTTGGTCTCGGTGTAGTCGTAGCCCCACACGCGCGGGTCGTACTGCGACGACTCGACGCGCCAGGAGCCGTCCTCGTTCCGGCCCTGGAAGAAGCCCGCCTCGGTGTCGAACAGGTTCACGTATTCCTGGGCCCGGTTGAGGAAGTACGCCGACTCCTCCGCGTACCGCTTGTCGCCGGTCTTCTTGTACAGGGTCTGGCCCATGCGGGCGATGCCGTAGTCGTTGAGGTAGCCCTCCAGCGCCCAGGACAGGCCCTCGTGGGTGGCTGTGCTGGTGTAGCCGAGGAAGGGGGACGTCGTCATGCCCTTGCGGCCCACGCCCGAGGACGGCGGTACGACGGTCGCGTTCTTCAGGGCCGCCTCGTAGGCCGCCTTCGCGTCGAAGTTCACGCCCTTGACGTAGGCGTCGGCGAAGGCCACGTCCGAGGAGGTGCCGGTCATCAGATCGGCGTACCCGGGCGAGGACCAGCGCGAGGTCCAGCCGCCGTCCTTGTACTGCTGCACGAAACCGTCGGTCAGTTCGCCTGCCTGAGTGGGTGTCAGGAAGGCGTACGCCGGCCATGTCGTCCGATAGGTGTCCCAGAAGCCGTTGTTGACGTACACCTTGCCGTCCACGATCTTCGCGCCGGTGTGCGTCGGGGTGTCCTGGTTCTCCATCCGAGAGAACGGGGAGGCGTACTTGTACGTCGAACCGACTTTCTCAAAGCCCGAGTTGGGGTACAGGTAGAGCCGGTAGAGGCTGGAGTAGAGGGTCGTCAGCTGGTCCGCGGTGGCCCCCTCGACCTCGACCTTGCCGAGGAGCGCGTCCCACTGCTGCCGGGCCTGCCGCTTCACGGTGTCGAAGCCGGTGCCCTCCGGGATCTCCTGGCGCAGGTTGTCCTTCGCCTGGTCCAGACTGATCAGCGAGGTCGCGAGGCGCAGGGTGACCGTACGGTCGGCGCCCGCGTCGAACCGCAGATACCCCTTCACCCCGCTGGACGCCCCGTCCGTCACCGGCGCGTCGAACTCGCCGTACACGAACAGCCGGGTCGCGCCCGTCGACAGCCCGGACTTCACGTCCGAGTAGCCGGTGACGACACCCGCGTCCTTGTCGAGCGTCAGCCCCGCCTCGTCGGTGACGTTGTCGAGGAGAACGCTCGCGTCGTCCCCGGGGAAGGTGAAGCGCAGGGCCGCCGCATGGTCGGTCGGCGTCAGCTCCGCCTTCAGACCGTTCTCGAAACGGACCCCGTAGTAGTACGGCCGCGCGGTCTCGTTCTCGTGGCGGAACGCCAGCGCCCGTGCCGCCCGCCCGGTGTCCGGGGTGCCCGTCGCGGCCGACGGCATCACCTGGAACGTCTGCCGGTCGCCCATCCACGGACTCGGCTCATGACTGGCGCTGAACGCCTGGATCGTGGGCAGATTGTCCGCGTTGTTCCCGCGGGCGTAGTCGTACAGCCAGCTCAGCGAGCCCGCGTTCGTCACCGGGGTCCAGAAGTTGAACCCGTGCGGCACGGCCGTCGCCGGGAAGTTGTTGCCCCGCGAGAAACTCCCGCTGGAGTTCGTCCCGCGTGTGGTCACCGCGTAGTCCGACAGATGCGCCTTCGCCGGCTCGGGCGTCACCGTGCGCAGCGCGATGTCGTCCACCCAGCCCCGGAACTGCTCCGGGCCGCTCGGAGAGTCGTATGCCACCAGGATCCGGTCGACCGTCTTCCCGGCCGCCACCGACCCGACCGCCGACCGCACGTCGTTCCACTGGTTGACGTACAGCACCTTCGCCGCGCCCTGCCCGCGTGGCGACAGCGCGTTGCCGTACTGGTCGATCGCGCCCAGCCCGCTCAGATACGTCCCGTCCGTGAAGGCCAGGTCCACCGAGACGTTCGTCGCCGCGTAGTCCAGGTCGCCGCGGACCATCTGGGGGAAGATCCGGTACGCCAGGCCGGTCCGCGCGCCGATCCGCACGTTCACGTCGAAGACCTTGTTGTACGAGTACGCCCGCCCGTCGCCCGTGTGCCGTCCGGCGTAGCGCAGCGAGTGCGCCCCGGTGAACCCGGCCCGCGCCTTCGCCGTCGGTGAGCTGGTCGGGCCGTCGTCGACGACGGTGAGCATGTCCGGCGGCACCGGCTCCCCGCTCCCGTCCCCGCCCGTGCCGAACCGGACGTCGGCCAGCTGGAGGATGTTGGTCCCGTGGTTCTTCGTGAAGTCCAGCCGGAAGTGCCGGTACTCGGCCGTGGCCGCGAAGGTGTACGTCTTCGTCTGGAAGCGCTGGGAAAACGATTCCCCGGTACGGCTGTCGAGCGTCGTCCAGGTGGTGCCGTCCGTCGAGCCCTTCAGGGTCCAGTCGGCCGGGTCGCGCTGGGCGTAGTCGTTGGCGGAGGTCAGCGCGTAGGTGCCGACCGCTTCCGGAGCGGCCAGGTCGAACTCGACCCAGCCGGTGGAGGCGAAGGCCAGCCACTTGCTGTCGGGGTCGCGGTCGACGAGGTTCTCCTTCGCCTCGAAGGAGGCGGCGTTCTCCGCGCTCGCCCGCAGGTCCGTGACCCGGTCGGTCACATCACCGGGAAGTCTGCCGGTGTCGTAGCCGCCGTCGACCCCCGAGGTGCGCTCGGGAGTGCTGACCCAGTCGGGTGCCGGCTGCCCCGACTCGAACGACGAGGCGAACTCCCGGGCGGGAGCCTTGGCGGCGGCCGGCAGGGCGACCGCCACACCCGGAGCACCGACCGTCATGACGAGGGCCGCCGTGATCGCGACCGCGCGTAAACGTCCGAACCACTGCATGCGTGAGCATCCTCCCCGCCCGGACCAGGGCCTTGGACAACGTTGTCCTCTGTGGTGCGCAGCCATCAGTAGGGGGCCAAGTGGGGGGTGATGTCAAGGATGTTGATTGCGCCGGACGGGTCACATGTCGTGGAATTTTCCGGCAAGACGGCCGCGGACGGTCCATATTTCCGGGAGGTCTCAACTCGGAAAAGACCCATGGCCAGGCTGCGTTCGATCTTGCTCCGTCGAAGGGGAGTGGACTATACCTGTCGGCGATTCACGCGACCCGCAACGACTCTGCTCGACCTGACCGCGGTGCCGGCAAGGATCCGGTTCACCGCCTGAGTCCTGGAGAAGGCGAGGACTTGAGCATGGGATCCAGCTTCGCGAACAACGGTGCCGTGAACGGCGAATCGGCGGGCGTCGGCCGCCGCGATCTGATCAGGCGGTCCGCCGCACTCGGTCTGGTCTCCGTCCCCGCGATCGGCTTTCTGTCCGCGTGCGCCAGCAGCGGCGCCGGTGACGAGGACAAGGCAGAGGCCGGAAAGAAGACGGCGAAGAACCCCCTCGCCGTCAACGAGACCGCGCAGATGGAATTCGTCCTCTTCGACGGCGGTTTCGGCAAGGAATACGCCGAGGACGCCGTGAAGATCTACGAGCAGAACTTCCCGAAGGCGAAGTTGAAGTTCTCGGCCACGCAGAAGATCCAGTCCACGCTCCAGCCCCGCTTCAACCAGGGCACCCCGCCCGACCTCATCGACAACTCCGGCGCCGAGCAGATGGACATGGGCGTCCTGGTCGGCAAGAAGCAGCTCGCCGACCTCACCCCGCTGCTGGACGCCCCGTCGTACGACGATCCCGCCAAGAAGGTCCGCGACACCCTGCGCCCGGGCATCGTCGAGATGGGCCAGTTCGACGGCGACCCGGTCTGGATCATGTACTACGCGTACACCGTCTACGGCGTCTGGTACTCACAGAAGGCCCTGGACTCGCTGGACGCCGCCTATCCCGAGACCTGGGACGAGATGCTCGCGGTCTGCGAGAAGGCCAGGAAGAAGGGCATGGCCGGCTGGACGTACGCGGGCAAATACCCGTACTACATCCCCTTCTCGCTCTACCCGATGATCGGCAAGGTCGGCGGCCGTGAAGTCCTCGACGCCATCGACAACCTGGAACCCAACGCCTGGAAACACCCCGCTGTCAAGGCCTGTTTCGAGGCGTACTACGAGCTCTACAAGAAGGGCTACATCCTCAAGGGCACCCCGGGCCTGGACCACATCCAGTCGCAGACCGCCTGGGCCGAGGGCAAGGCCCTGTTCATCCCCAACGGCTCCTGGGTGGAGAACGAGTCGGCCAAGGTCATCCCGGCCGACTTCGACCTGGCCGTCTCCGCGCCCACCGGCATCGACTCCTCCGACAAGATGCCCTTCGGGACCATCTGGGCCTCCGGCGGCGAGCCCTTCGTCGTCCCCGCCAAGGCCAAGAACGGATCCGGCGGCATGGAACAACTGCGCATCATGCTCAGCGAGGCGTCCTCCAGGAACTTCACCGCCAAGGTCAAGTCGCTCACCGCGTACAACGGCGGCACCGACGGCATCACCCTCACCCCCGGCCTGAAGTCCGGTGTCGTCGCGCTGGAGAAGGCGGGCGACAACGTGCTGAACCCGCGCATGCAGGACTGGTACGTCCAGTTGCAGAAGGAGCAGATCGGCGTCGGCGGTCTCGGCGAGATGATGGCCGGACGGCTCACTCCTGTTGAGGCCATCAACAAGATCCAGGGGTATGCCGACGCGGCCGCCAAGGACACCAGCATCAAGCACTACAAGCACCAGTAACGCGTTCCCGACGGCACCGGAGTGGCGATGCAGCACGGCAAGTACCGGTTCATCGTGGGGTTCCTGACGGTTCCCCTCGGACTGTACGCGCTCTTCGTGATCTGGCCGTTCATCCAGTCCATCTACTACTCGTTCACGGACTGGACCGGTCTGAGTCCCGAATTCAAGACGGTCGGCCTCGACAATTACCGCAGGATGCTGGACGACCAGATCTTCTGGAAGTCGCTCTGGCACAGCCTGCTGTTCGCACTCCTGGTACCGCTCGTGACGATCGGCTTCGCGCTGTTCCTGTCCTTCATGATCAATGTCGGTGGGCGGAGAAGAAAAGGGGGCCCCGCCGTCTCCGGTGTCCGGGGCTCCTCCTTCTACAAGATCGTGTATTTCTTCCCGCAGGTGCTGTCCATCGCGATCGTCGCGCTGCTGTTCGCCTTCGCGTACAACCCGGACAGCGGAGCGATCAATTCGTTCCTGCGGGGCATCGGGCTGGATGGCGTCCAGCCGCTCTGGCTCGGCGACCCCGATCTCGCGCTGTGGTGCGTGATGGCGGTCCTCGTCTGGTCCACGGTCGGCTTCTTCGTCGTCCTGTTCTCGGCGGGCATGGCCTCCGTCCCCGCCGACCTGTACGAGGCCGCCCTCCTCGACGGCGCGAACCGGGCCGACACGTTCTTCCGGGTGACCCTGCCGCTGCTCTGGGACACCGTGCAGTCGGGCTGGGTCTACCTGGGCATCCTCGCCCTCGGCGCCGAGTCGTTCGCGGTCGTGCAGATCATGACGACTGGTCCCGGCGGCCCCGACTACTCGACCACCGTCATGGTCCTGTACGTGTACCAGAAGGCGTTCCGTGACGGTCAGGCCGCCTACGCCACCACCATCGGCGTCGCCCTGCTCGTCGTGACGCTGGCCTTCGCCGCCGTCGTGATGCGGCTCGGGCGGCGCGAGCGGCTGGAGTACTGACGTTGAAGACGACCGAACCCCCCGCTCCCGTCCCGGCGTCCGTCACCAAGACGGACCGTCCGGCCGGCCGGACGGACACGGCACCGAAGTCCGAAGGCCGGGTCCTGAACGTCTTCTCACATGGCGTGCTCGTCCTGTGGGCCGTGATGGTCGTGCTGCCGCTGCTGTGGGCGGTGATGACGTCCTTCAAGGACGACCGGTCCATCTTCTCCTCGCCCTGGGCGCTCCCCGACGCACTCCACTTCGACAACTGGTCGCGGGCCTGGACCGAGGCCAACATGAGCGACTACTTCCTCAACACCGCGCTGGTGGTGGGAGGTTCGCTGATCGGCACCCTGGTCCTCGGCTCCATGGCGGCCTATGTCCTCGCCCGCTTCGACTTCCCCGGCAACCGGTTCATCTACTACCTGTTCATCGGGGGCATGAGCTTCCCCATCATGCTGGCGCTGGTCCCGCTGTTCTACGTGGTGAACAACATGGGGCTGCTCAACACCCTGCACGGCCTGATCCTCGTCTACATCGCGTACTCGCTGCCGTTCACGGTGTTCTTCCTGACGGCGTTCTTCCGCACCCTGCCCACCTCGGTGGCGGAGGCCGCCTTCGTCGACGGTGCCTCGCACACCCGGATCTTCTTCCAGATCATGCTGCCGATGGCGAAACCCGGCCTGATCAGCGTGGGCATCTTCAACTTCCTCGGGCAGTGGAACCAGTACATGCTGCCCACGGTCCTCAACACCGACCCCGACAAGCGGGTCCTCACCCAGGGCCTGGTCCAACTGGCCGTCAGCCAGGGCTACAAGGGGGACTGGTCCGGCCTCTTCGCCGGCCTGGTCATGGCCATGCTCCCGGTGCTCGCGGCGTACGTCGTCTTCCAGCGGCAGGTCGTCGCGGGGTTGACAGCGGGGGCCCTGAAGTAAACCTGGCGCCTTCACTCGGCGTACACAGTTCTCGGGGGCGGCGGGTGTCCGCGTACGTCGCTTTCGCGATCTTTGTATCCCTTTACGGCCCCGTCCTCCGATGATCTTCACACCCGGAATGCCACTTTCCGCAACGCCCCGCAGTTACCCCCGCACACCCCGCAATCCTCCGTCGGGTGAGCGGGGGGCCGCTTGTTCGAGCGGGTGGAAACTGTTCAACCTCTTGACGGGAGTGGACCCGAACGGCTCAGCTTAGAGTTCACTAGTTGGACATAGACGGGGCCTCATTGAAGCGGTCCCGCGCGCAGGAGGTCGTCGTGGAGACTCCGGGGTCGCAGTCGTCGCTGCACCGGGCCAACCTGGAGCGGGTGGTACGCGCGGTGCGTCTGGCCGGGTCGCTCACGCAGGCGGAGATCGCCCGGACGACGGGACTGTCCGCCGCGACCGTCTCGAACATCGTGCGCGAGCTCAAGGACGGCGGAACCGTCGAGGTCACGCCCACCTCCGCCGGCGGGCGCAGGGCGCGCAGCGTCTCCCTCAGCGGCGACGCCGGCATTGTCATAGGGGTGGATTTCGGCCACACCCATCTGCGGGTCGCACTCGGCAACCTCGCCCATCAGGTCCTCGCCGAGGAGTCCGAGCCGCTGGACGTGGACGCCTCCTCGGCGCAGGGCTTCGACCGGGCGGAACAGCTGGTCATGCGGCTGGTCGAGGCCACCGGGGTGGACCGCTCGAAGATCGCGGGAGTGGGGCTCGGCGTCCCCGGCCCGATCGACCTGGAGTCCGGCACGCTCGGCTCGTCGGCGATCCTGCCCGGCTGGATCGGGACCAGACCCGCCGAGGAGCTCAGAGGCCGCCTCGGGGTGCCCGTGCACGTGGACAACGACGCCAACCTCGGCGCCCTCGGAGAGCTGGTCTGGGGCAGCGGCCGGGGCGTACGTGATCTTGCTTACATCAAGGTCGCGAGCGGTGTCGGCGCCGGTCTGGTGATCGACGGGAAGATCTATCGCGGGCCCGGCGGCACCGCAGGGGAAATCGGACATATTACACTCGATGAATCCGGCCCGGTCTGCCGCTGCGGAAACCGGGGCTGCCTGGAGACCTTCACGGCCGCGCGCTATGTGCTGCCGCTGCTCCAGTCCAGTCATGGCACGGACCTCACGATGGAAGGTGTCGTGCGGCTGGCCAGGGACGGAGATCCGGGCTGCCGTCGGGTGATCGCCGACGTCGGCCGCCACATCGGCAGTGGAGTCGCCAATCTCTGCAACCTGCTGAACCCGAGCCGGGTGGTCCTGGGCGGTGATCTCGCCGAGGCCGGTGAGCTGGTGCTCGGTCCGATCCGGGAGTCCGTCGGCCGCTATGCGATCCCCAGTGCGGCGCGTCAACTCTCCGTTCTCCCGGGGGCACTTGGCGGCCGTGCGGAGGTACTCGGAGCGCTCGCTCTCGCGCTCAGCGAGATGGGCGATTCGACCCTTTTGGACGGTACCCTCTCGGCCGCGACACCTGCCTTCACTTAGAGAACGAATGACGCCGTTGCCATCTCGTTAAGTATTTACTTCTTGACGTCGAACTTGCGGCCGAGTTGACTTCGAGCCAACCTCGGCCGCAGCGTTGCGGCCCTGTCAGGGAGGCACACCCCAAAATGAACGCAACGATGCGTAGAGTCGTGATCGGCGCCACCGCCGTCTCCATGGCACTGTCGATTGCCGCGTGCGGCAAGGCGGGCGACGACAAGGACAGCGACTCCGGCAGCTCGGACAGCAAGTCCATCGGCCTGCTGCTGCCCGACAGTGTCACGGCGCGCTACGAGAAGTTCGACAAGCCGCTCTTCGAGGCCAAGGTCAAGGAGCTGTGCTCGGACTGCGACGTCCAGTACGCGAACGCCGCGGCCGACCCGGCCAAGCAGGCCCAGCAGATGAGCAGCATGGTGACCAAGGGTGTGAAGGTCATCGTGATCTCCGCCCAGGACTCCGCCGCCATCAAGTCCTCCATCCAGTCCGCGGTGGACAAGGGCGTCAAGGTCGTCGCGTACGACCGCCTCGCCCAGGGCCCGGTCTCGGCCTACGTCTCCTTCGACAACGAGAAGGTCGGCGAGCTCCAGGGCCAGGCCCTGCTCGACGCCCTCGGCTCCAAGGCGACCACCAAGTCCAAGGTCGTCATGATCAACGGTGACGACGCCGACCCGAACGCCGCCCAGTTCAAGGCCGGCGCCCACAAGATCCTCGACGGCAAGGTCGACATCGCCTACGAGCAGTCGGGTCTGTGGAAGGACACCGTCGCCGCCCAGAAGATGTCCGCGGCCATCACCCAGCTCGGTGCCAAGAACATCGCGGGCGTCTACGCCGCCAACGACGGCATGGCCGGTGGCATCGCCAACACCCTCAAGGGTGCGAAGATCGGTGACATCCCGCTGACCGGCCAGGACGCCGAGCTCGCCGCCATCCAGCGGATCGTCGCCGGCACCCAGTCCGCCACGGTCTACAAGGCCTACAAGCCGGAGGCCGACACCGCCGCCGAGCTCGCGGTCAACCTGCTGGAGGGCAAGGACATCAAGTCCCTGGCCGACACCACCGTGACCAGCGGCTCCGGCGACAAGGTCCAGGCCAAGCTGCTGACCCCGGTGTCCGTCACCGTGGACAACATCAAGGACACGGTCGTCAAGGACGGTCTGTGGTCGGTCGCGGAGATCTGCACCGCCGAGTACGCCGCCGCCTGCAAGACGGCCGGCCTGCAGTAATCACGCGCACCCCGCGTGACCCGGCCCGAGTCCCGCCGAGGGACTCGGGCCCAGACCGCCGAGCGGTCCCGCGAGACCCCGCCGACGCCTGCCCCACCTTCACACCCCGCTGCCGGGGCGGGCGTCGGACGGAACCGTTGCCAAGCGCAGCGGATTCGCGCATGTTCATCTTGTAAACCTCGTGCGTCCCGCGGCCTCGCGCCGCGTCCCGCACGTCACTCCGCGCACAATCCCAAGCGCGGCATCCCCGCCGGTCAGGCGGCGAAGGAGATGGTTCACGTGTCCGCTACGCCCGTGCTGGCGTTGCGCGGAGTCTCCAAGCGATTCGGTGCGGTGCAGGCACTCACCGACGTCGATCTGGAGGTCCACGCCGGAGAAGTGGTCGCCCTCGTGGGCGACAACGGCGCAGGTAAGTCGACCCTGGTCAAGACGATCGCCGGTGTCCACCCCATCGATGAGGGCGTCATCGAGTGGGAGGGCAAGCCGGTCAGCATCAACAAGCCGCACGACGCCCAGGGACTCGGTGTCGCGACGGTCTACCAGGACCTCGCGCTCTGCGACAACCTCGACGTGGTCGGCAACCTCTACCTCGGACGTGAGCTGCTCCACCGCGGCGTCATCGACGAGGTGACGATGGAGAAGAACTCCCGCGAGCTGCTGTCCACGCTCTCCATCCGCATCCCGAGCGTGCGCATCCCGATCGCGAGCCTCTCCGGCGGTCAGCGCCAGGTCGTCGCCATCGCCCGCGCCCTGATCGGCGAGCCCAAGCTGGTCATTCTCGACGAGCCCACCGCCGCCCTCGGCGTGGAGCAGACCGCCCAGGTCCTCGACCTGGTCGAGCGGCTGCGCGAGCGCAACCTCGCCGTCATCCTCATCAGCCACAACATGGCCGACGTCAAGGCGGTCGCGGACACCGTCGCCGTCCTGCGCCTGGGCAAGAACAACGGCTCCTTCCCGGTGAAGGACACCAGCCACGAAGAGATCATCGCCGCGATCACGGGTGCCACGGACAACGCCGTGACCCGTCGCGCGGGGCGGCGCACCGCGGAGGCGGCACAGTGAGCGACACCGAGAAGACCGTGAAGAGCGACTCCCCGGAGCCCGAGAAGGGCCCCACGGCCACCAAGGTCGACAAGACCGAGGGCGTCGTCGAGACGCAGGAGACCGTCGCGCCCGCCGACGACCCCACGGCCGCGCCGGTCGCCGTCGTCGACCCGCGGCTGCTGGTCCGTGAAGAGGGCCTCAAGGGCTACCTCACCGAGTTCAAGCGCAAGGTCAAGGGCGGCGAGCTCGGCTCGCTGCCGGTCGTCATCGGACTGATCGTCATCTGGACGATCTTCCAGACGCAGAACGACCGCTTCCTGAGCGCCGACAACCTCTCGAACATCAGCTACTTCCTGTCGGCCACCGGCATGCTCGCCATCGGCCTGGTGTTCGTCCTGCTGCTCGGCGAGATCGACCTGTCGGTCGGCTCGGTCAGCGGTCTGGCCTCCACCCTGTTCGCCGTGCTGGCGGTGAACCACGGAATGAGCCCCTGGTTGGCGCTGCTGCTGGCGGTGCTCACCGGTATCGCCATCGGTTCGCTGCAGGGCTGGTTCTTCGCCAGGGTCGGCGTGCCCGCGTTCGTCGTCACCCTGGCCGGCTTCCTCGGCTGGAACGGCCTGATGCTGTGGCTGCTGGGCGACAGCGGCACGATCAACATCCCGTCCGAGTCGGGTCCGGTCCACCTGCTCGGCCAGAGCTCCTTCTTCATGGACCAGGCCATCATCGGCGCCTACCTGCTGGCCGGCCTCGCCGTCGTGCTGTCCCTCGTCGGCAACTTCAACGAGCAGCGCCGCCGCAAGGCCGCGGGTGTGCCGTTCCGGGCGACCAGCGAGATCCTGGTGCGCGTGGGTGCCCTCGCCGTGGCGTCCTTCGTCTCCGCCGCCGTCCTGAACGACGCGGCCGGTGTCTCCAACGCCCTGGTGATCTTCCTCGCGGCGCTGGTGATCGTCGACTTCGTGCTGCGCCGCACCACGTACGGCCGTCAGGTGTTCGCGGTCGGTGGCGGCATCGAGGCCGCGCGCCGTGCCGGTATCAACGTGCCGATGGTCCGGATCACCGTGTTCGCCATCTCCGGCGGCTTCGCGGCGATCGGCGGTATGTTCTTCGCCGGCCAGACCGCGAGCGCGACGCTCTCCGCGGGTGGCGGCAACACGCTGATGCTCGCGATCGCCGCCGCGGTCATCGGTGGTACGTCGCTCTTCGGTGGGCGCGGCACCGTGTGGTCCGCGCTGCTGGGCATGCTGGTCATCCAGTCCATCCAGACCGGTCTGGACCTGCTGAACATGAACACGTCGATCCAGTACATGATCACCGGTGGTGTTCTGCTCGGCGCGGTTGTCATCGACTCTGTTTCGCGTAAGAGCCAGAAGGCGGCGGGACGGGGTTAAGAAACAGCCCCGCGCCCCTGAGGCAACTCACTGTGCCCGGCACTGCGACAGTGCCGGGCATAGGCGTGTCATAGGGCGGGGTGCGGAATATTAGACTCGTCGAGCCCGGCAACAGCTCGAACAGCTTTTACTGCAAGGAGGCACGGGTGCCGCTGCTGACCCGCATCAGGGGACCGCGTGATCTGGACCGGCTCAGCCTGGAGGAGCTGGACCAGCTGGCAGGGGAGATCCGGAGCTTCCTCGTCGAGGCCGTGTCCAAGACGGGCGGCCACCTCGGGCCCAACCTCGGTGTGGTCGAGCTCACCATCGCCCTGCACCGGGTCTTCGAGTCCCCCAGGGACAAGATCCTGTGGGACACCGGCCACCAGTCCTACGTGCACAAGCTGCTCACCGGCCGGCAGGACTTCTCCCGGCTGAAGATGAAGGGCGGCCTGTCCGGCTACCCCTCGCAGGCCGAGTCCGAGCACGACGTCATCGAGAACAGCCACGCCTCCACGGTCCTCGGCTGGGCCGACGGCATCGCCAAGGGCAACGAGATCCTCGACCGCGACAGCCACGTCGTGGCGGTCATCGGCGACGGCGCGCTGACCGGCGGTATGGCCTGGGAGGCGCTCAACAACATCGCCGAGGCCAAGGACCGCCCGCTGGTCATCGTCGTCAACGACAACGAGCGCTCGTACGCGCCGACCATCGGCGGCCTCGCCAACCACCTCGCGACACTCCGTACGACCGACGGCTACGAGCGCTTCCTCGCCCGCACCAAGGAGATCCTCGACCGCACCCCCGTCGTCGGCAAGCCCCTCTTCGACACCCTGCACGGCGCCAAGAAGGGCCTGAAGGACTTCATCGCCCCCCAGGGCATGTTCGAGGACCTCGGCCTGAAGTACGTCGGCCCGATCGACGGCCACGACATCGAGGCCCTGGAGTCGGCGCTGGCGCGGGCGAAACGCTTCGGTGGGCCCGTCATCGTGCACTGCCTCACCGAGAAGGGCCGCGGCTACCAGCCCGCCCTCCAGGACGAGGCCGACCGCTTCCACGCCGTCGGCAGGATCCACCCCGACACCGGACTGCCGATCTCCACCTCCGGCGCCGACTGGACCTCCGTGTTCGGCGAGGAGATGGTCAGGCTCGGCGAGGAGCGCGAGGACATCGTCGCCATCACGGCCGCGATGCTCCAGCCCGTCGGCCTCGACCGGTTCGCCAAGCGGTTCCCCGAGCGGGTCTACGACGTCGGCATCGCCGAGCAGCACGGCGCCGTCTCCGCCGCGGGCCTCGCCCACGCCGGAGTGCACCCCGTCTTCGCCGTCTACGCCACCTTCCTCAACCGTGCCTTCGACCAGGTCCTCATGGACGTCGCCCTCCACCGGTGCGGTGTGACGTTCGTCCTGGACCGGGCGGGTGTGACCGGCACCGACGGCGCCTCCCACAACGGCATGTGGGACATGTCGATCCTCCAGGTCGTCCCCGGCCTCAGGCTCGCCGCCCCGCGTGACGCCGACCAGGTCCGCGCCCAGCTCCGCGAGGCCGTCGCCGTCGACGACGCGCCGACCGTCGTACGGTTCTCCAAGGGCGCCGTCGGCCCCGCCGTACCCGCCCTGGGCCGCGTCGGCGGCATGGACGTGCTGCGCGAGCCCGGCACCGACACGCCCGACGTGCTGCTCGTCTCCGTGGGCGCCCTAGCGCCGATGTGCCTGGAGATCGCCACCCTGCTCGACAAGCAGGGCATCTCCACCACCGTCGTCGACCCGCGCTGGGTCAAGCCCGTCGACGAGGCCATGGCCCCGCTCGCCGAGCGGCACCGGGTGGTCGTCACCGTCGAGGACAACAGCCGCGTCGGCGGCGTCGGCTCGGCGATCGCCCAGGCCCTGCGCGACGCGGGCGTCGACGTCCCGCTGCGCGACTTCGGCATCCCGCCCCGCTTCCTCGACCACGCCTCCCGCGCCGAGGTCATGGCCGAGATCGGGCTGACCGCCCCCGACATCGCCCGCCAGGTCACCGGACTCGTCGCCAAGCTCGACGGCAAGTACGGCACCACGGCCGACGAGGTGGACTCCGTGGAGCCCGCCCGCGACTGACGCCCCCCGAGGGCAACCCGACACGCCCGGATGGGCCGGTTCGACCACTGCGAAGAGTGGCGAAACCGGCCCATTCGCGTTAACCCGCCCGCGCCGGGGCATACGATCTAGGGCCTGTCCGGCGGATCATTGTCGGAGGAAGCCGCGGTGCCGTATCGACCCCGCGTCTCCGACAGGATCCGCCGGGCAGGCCCTAAGGCCCCCTCTCGATCATGTCGAGGACGACACAGCGTGGGAGGTACCCCGTGAGCAGCACCCTCTTCCGGACGAAGAGAGTCGAGCAGTCCATCCTCGACACCGAGGAACCGGAGCACGCGCTCAAGAAAACCCTGTCCGCGCTCGACCTGACCGTCTTCGGCGTCGGCGTCATCATCGGCACCGGCATCTTCGTCCTGACCGGCACGGTCGCCAAGAACAACGCCGGGCCCGCCGTCGCCCTCGCCTTCATCGCGGCCGGGGTCGCCTGCGCGCTCGCCGCGCTCTGCTACGCTGAGTTCGCCTCCACCGTCCCGGTGGCGGGCTCGGCGTACACGTTCTCGTACGCCTCCCTCGGTGAACTGCCCGCCTGGATCATCGGCTGGGACCTGGTCCTGGAGTTCGCGCTCGGTACGGCGGTGGTGGCCGTCGGCTGGTCCGGGTACATCGCCTCGCTGCTCGACAACGCGGGCTGGCATCTGCCGGAGGGGCTCAGCGGACGGGAGGGGGCCGACGGCTTCGGCTTCGACATCCTCGCCGCCGCCCTCGTCCTGCTGCTCACGCTCATCCTCGTGATCGGCACCAAGCTCTCCGCGCGGCTGACCTCGATCGTCGTCGCCATCAAGGTGACCGTCGTGCTGACCGTGATCATCGCGGGCGCCTTCTTCATCTCCGGCGAGAACTACGACCCGTTCATCCCCAAGGCCCAGACCGTGGAGGCGGGCAACAACCTCCAGGCGCCGCTCATCCAGCTGATGTTCGGCTGGGCCCCGTCCAACTTCGGCGTGATGGGCATCTTCACCGCCGCCTCCGTCGTGTTCTTCGCGTTCATCGGCTTCGACGTCGTCGCGACGGCGGCCGAGGAGACCAGGCACCCGCAGCGCGACATGCCCCGCGGCATCCTCGGCTCCCTCATCATCTGCACGATCCTGTACGTCGCCGTCTCGATCGTCGTCACCGGGATGGAGCACTACACCAAGCTGTCCGTGAGCGCCCCGCTCGCCGACGCGTTCAAGCACACCGGGCACCCCTGGTTCGCGGGCTTCATCAGCTTCGGCGCCGCCGTCGGCCTGACCACCGTGTGCATGATCCTGCTCCTCGGCCAGACCCGGGTGTTCTTCGCGATGAGCCGCGACGGACTGCTGCCGCGCTTCTTCTCCCACGTCCACCCGCGCTTCAAGACCCCGCACCGGCCGACCATCCTGCTCGGTGTGCTCATCGCGATCCTGGCCGGCTTCACCAGCCTCAGCGAGCTCGCCGAACTGGTGAACATCGGCACGCTGTTCGCGTTCGTCGTCGTCGCGATCGGCGTGATCATCCTGCGCCGCACCCGCCCCGACCTGCCCCGCGCCTTCCGCACCCCCTGGGTACCGGTCATCCCGATCCTGTCGGTGTGCGCCTCGCTGTGGCTGATGCTCAACCTGCCCGCCGAGACCTGGCTCCGCTTCGGCATCTGGATGGTCGCCGGCTTCTTCGTCTACTTCCTGTACGGCCGCTCGCACAGCCGGCTCGGACGCGAGGTTCGCTAGCCGCTCCGTTGAGGATGCCGCGCGGCGCCGTCGTGGCTGGTCGCGCAGTTCCCCGCGCCCCTTCAGGGCGCTGCCGAACCGTCGCGCCCGCGCGGCGGAGCCGCATGTCAGTACAGCCCCGCGCCCCTTTGGGGCGCTGCCGAACTGTCGCGTCTGCGCGGCGGAGCCGCATGTCAGTACAGCCCCGCGCCCCTTCAGGGCGCTTGTACCGAGCGTGGGCCCGTGACCTCGGCGCCGAGTTCGGTCACGCGGCGGCGGAGTTCGCGGTCGGCGGTGACGACCAGGCGGGGGCGGTCTTCGGACTGGGCGACCAGGGTGACGATGTGGTCGTCCCCGCTGCCGGGCGCCGACTCGACCCGTACCCCGGCCACCGGCTCCACCCCGCGTGCCGCGCCCTCGACGACGAGCACGATCTCCACGGGCCCGGAGTGCCCCGGCAGCCCGTCCGCGGCCAGCCGGTCCCGCAGTCGCTCCGCGGCGCCCCGCCGGTCCCGCCACCAGCCGTCGGGCACCGAACCGACCACGTTCGCGCCGTCGACGATCACGAGGAGTGCGGGCCTGTCGTCCCAGGGGGCGTCCATGGGATCAGCGTCCCACGGACGCCACCACCCCGGGCCCGCCGGGCGAGGCAGGGAAGCCGCCGACATAAGGTGAACGGGTGAACGGCGACTGGCTCATACGCGGCCGCGACGGGCGGCTCAGTGTCTACCTGACGTCGGACGACGCCGTCCTGTGCCGCACGGAGAGCGCACCGGGCGGACCCTGGGACGGTCCGCGCCGGGTCGGCGGCGACCAGAAGGTGCACCCGGTGCTCGCGGTCGGCCAGGGCGTCGACGGCTACGCGCATCTGGTGTCCTGGCGGCCCACCGTGAAGGCCGAGGCGGGCCTGGTGCACTCCGTCCACTTCCGGCCGCTGCTCGCCCCGTTGGACTGGGCGCCCGTCGGCCACCCGGACCGGAGGGGTGCCCGCACCGGGCCGCCCGCCGTCGCGGTGGACACCCAGGGGCGCGCCCATGTCTTCGTCCGCGACAAGGCCACCGGCCTGCGCATGGTCGCCCAGAAGGAGAAGGGCGGCTGGGAGGCCTGGCAGGACCTCAAGGGCAAGGGCGTCGAGGGCCCTCCCGTCGCGGTGACGGGGGAGTCGGGCCGTGTCGAGGTGTACGCGGCCGTGTCCGGCGGGATCCTGCACTGGCGTCAGGAGCAGGCGGGTGGCCCGCCTCTGTTGGAGGAGGCCCTGGAGGCCTCCGTCCGCCCCGGCACCCTGCGGGCGCTCGCGACCTCGGCCGAGCACACCACTCTCTTCTACACGGACGACTCCGGCGATCTGTGGGCCTGGCGACCCGGCACCAAACCGGCCCCCGTGCTCGTCGCCGCCGGAACCGGTCCGGTCGCCGCGATCCGCTGTGAACTCGACGGCCACGACTGCACGTTGCTCGCCCAGCGCTCCACGAGCGGCCGGGTCGCCTTCGCCGCCTACCCCACCGAACAGGAGTCGGCCGGCGCCTGGTGGACCGAGTCGGGCCCCCGACTGGCCCCCGATGCCGAGGTGGCGCTGGCCGTGGACCACGAGGACCGCGTGGTCGCCGCCACCCTCTCCCCGTCGACCGGCCGTCTGCTGCTCAGCCGCCGCAAGGACGAGCCGGTCCTGGCGCTGACGGCATGGCAGGAGGTCTGACCCGCCGTCACTGACCCGCCCGTCGCTGACGCCCCGTCACTCCCGAAGGGCGCCGGCGATCAGGAACTCCCCCCGGTCGCCGGTGACTTCTTCGCCGACTCCGGGATCTCGGAGTCGGAGCGGACCGCCTTCCACAGGGTGGAGGCCTGCGGCTCGGCGGCGATGACGCGGTTCGGGTCGATCTTGTCGTACGCCACCGGGAGCATGATCGTCTCCATGGTGGACGGGTCGACGCCGTTGAGGCTGCGGCCGAACTCCGCGAGCTTGGTGAGCGAGGCGAGGCCGGAGTCGGTGGTGAGGGCCGCGGTGAGTTCGTCGGCGATCTCGAACGACTTGGCGGGGCTGCCCAGCAGGTCCTGCTTCTTGATCTCGCTCAGCAGCGCGATCATGAACTGCTGCTGCAGACCGATCCGCCCCAGGTCGCTGCCGTCGCCGATGCCGTGCCGGGTGCGGACGAACTGCAGGGACTGGGTGCCGTCCAGCCGATGGGTGCCCGCGGTCAGGTCGAGGCCGCTGGAGGTGTCGTGGATGTCCTGGTCGACGGTGACCGTCACGCCGCCGATCGCGTCCACCAGCCCCTTGAAGCCGGCGAAGTCGATCTCGACGTAGTGGTCCATGCGGACCCCGGACAGCTGCTCCACCGTCTTGACCACACAGGCCGGACCGACCTGCGAGTAGACGGAGTTGAACATCACGCGCTTCGCGGACGCCACCGTCGAGCCGTCGGACTTGGCGCACTCGGGCCGGGTCACCAGGGTGTCGCGCGGGATGCTGATCGCGACGGCCTCGGTGCGGCCCTCCGGTATGTGCATCACCAGCGCGGTGTCGGAGCGGGCGCCCGAGACCTTGCCGGTGTTCAGCGCGGCGTTCGCCCCGGCGCGCGAGTCGGAACCCAGGATCAGGATGTTCTGCCCGGACGTCGGCAGCTTCTCCGGCCGGTCGTCACCGATCGCCTCGTCGATGTCGACACCCTTGATGTTGCCGTCGAGGTCCCGGTAGAGCCAGTACGCGGTGCCGGCGCCCGCGACGAGGAGGAGGACCAGCGTGAGCAGGATCCACCGACCGGTCCGGCGCCGGCGGCGGGGTGCGCCGCCCCCCGGGGAACTGGGCGACGTGCTCGTGCTCTCGACGGTCGGTGTCGTCATACGGGTCGGTGTCCTCGTCTTTCTCGGATCCGGGCAGGCGTGCACCCGGGCGTTCGGAGAGACCGGCGAGCCCCGTCGGCCGTTGTACGACAGTGATCCACATCACGCGAAGACCCGGCGGGCCGGGTCGCTGCGAGGTCCGTCCCCTCCGCCGGCTCCTCCTGCTCCTCCGGCCCGTGGCCCGTAGGAGTGTAGAACCCATGCATATGATGTGAGAATTCCAGCCACCCGACATCGCGGGTAGGCCACGTCGTCGAGGAGTCCGTGATGCTGATGCGGGGTCGGTCCGCGCGCGCCGCGAGCCGGCGCGGGTCCGCCGTGCCGGTGGCGGCCGCGGCCTCCGTCCCGCCGTCGGCGGTGACCGGCACGGCCACGGGTACCTGGCTCACGCGAGGAAAGGACGGCAGGCTCACCGCGTACGCGCCTGCCGCCGGAGGGCTCCTGCGCTGGACCGAGACCCGGCCCGGCGGTCCCGGCTGGTCGGGGCCGGACGTGGTCGAGGTCGCCGGCCTCACCCATCTCGCCGTGGTCCAGGGGGCGGACACCTACGTCCACTTCCTGGGCCGACGGGAGCGTCGGCGTGTGAACGGGGCCGTCGAGGTGGACGTCGTCCACGCGATCCAGTACCAGAGCGGACGGCCCGTCACCGAGTGGCGTTCCCTGGGCAATCCGCACCGCGAACCGGACAAGGCGCGGCGGTTCGGCGCTCCGTCGGGCGCCGTGGCGTCCGACGGGACCGTGTACGTCTTCGCGCCCAACGCGGGCGGCGGCCTGATGATGCGCCGCGAGGGCAAGGGCGGCCGCTGGGAGCCCTGGGCCGACCTGCGGGGTGCGGACGTGCGGGACGGGCTCACCGCGGCGGCGACGTCGGACGGCCGTATCGAGGTGTTCGCCCCGGCCGAGGGTGCCGCCCTGCACTGGTTCCAGTCCGGGCCCGCCGCCCTGCCGCAGCGCTCGCACGACGTACGGCCCGCCCCCCGGGCCGGATCCGTCGCCGCGCTGGAGACGGCTCCCGGCCGGCTCACGTACTTCTGGACCGACGCGGCCGGGACCGGGCTGGTCTGTCACCGGCCCGGCGGCTGGTCCGTCCCGCTGGGCGGCACCCCCGGAGAGGGGGCCAACGCCGTCCTGCGCACCGCGCTCGACGGCTACGACTGCACGGTGATCGCCCACCGCGGTGCCTCGGGCACCGTCCAGGTCGGGGTCTGCGCGACGGAGGCCGAGTCCTCCGGCCTGTGGTGGACGGACACCGGCCTGGCCTGTGCGGGTGACCCGGCGCTGGCCCACGACGGCAGGGCGCGGGTGGTGGTCGCGGCCTTCGACCCCGGCGGGACGCTGCGCGTCGCCCGGCAGACTCCCGAACCGGGGCTGGTCCTCGGGGACTGGGCGCCCGTGTGAGGCGACGGCGGCCGTTCCGGCGGTAGTTGGAAGATGTGGGATTCCTGACAGCGGTTCCACGGAAACCGATTACGTGTGGACAGCACGCGAAACAGATGTAAGCATCCTGATTGATCAGTAAAGCTCCGGTAATCCGTCGATGTACCTCAGGTGAACGGGGAGTGGCTGGTCCCGGTGACCATCGCGCAAGGGGGCGCGATGGCCGGTGAGGGTGGGGAGGCGCCGGCGTGACGAGCCGGACCCGGACTTGGACGGTGCGGAAGTACAGGTGAGCGTCAACAATCCCGAGGCGAGCGCGCTCGTGTCGACATATAGATCTTTGGTGCCGCTGGGGGCTCGGCGCCGGATCGTGCGACGAGTCCCCCACCCCGTGCGTTCCTCGGTGAAGCGTTCGCTGGCCTCCGCCGACGCCGTCCGTTCCGCCGTGGTCGTACGGGCCCTCGGCGGACAGCGCAGGGGCGGCCGGCACGGCGGCGACCTGGTCCGGGTCGTCCGGGTGGCCGGGAAACACCTCCGTGCCGTGGAGGTCCCCGGCGCCACCGAGTGGGCCGCTCGGGCACGCAACCTGCACATCCTCGTCTCCGTTCTCGAGGAGGCGGGCATCGACTATTTCTGTGTGCGGGGCCACGGTTCGCTCAACCCGTGTGTCGCCGTCCCCGCGCGGCAGCGGGCCGAGCTGGAGTCGCTGCTGCGGATCGTCTGCGAGGAGGGCGCCGGGTACGCCGGGCCCGTCTCCGCCGGACCGATGCGGCCCGGCGCCGCCGTCGCCACCTGGCGCGCGCTGCGCGGCCAGCGCGTGGTGCGGGTGGCGTGGAACGTCTGCGACCCCACCGGAAGCCTGGTCTTCGGCCGGGAGTCCGGCTGCGACATCGAGTTCTGGGTGGAGCGGGACGGTCAGCTGGTCGCGCCGCGGCCCAACCGGGTGATGACGGAGGTGCCGGTGGACGCGGGCCGCTGCTGGGTCGAGCAAAATCGTTTCAGTGTCGTGCCTGCCGTGTACTCGACCGGCCATGCCCGCACCCTGCCGGAGTTCGTCGCCGCCCTGCCCGAGGACCACCTCTTCCCGGTCGACGTCGTCTACACCTGGGTGGACGACTCCGACCCGGTCTGGCGGGCGCACCGGGACGCGCTGCGCGGCCGGCTCACCTCCGCCCCCGGCGACGCGCTGCACGAGCAGGCCGCCAACGACGCCCGCTACACCAGCCGCGACGAACTGAGGTACTCGCTGCGCTCGATCCACCAGTACGCCCCGTGGGTGCGCAACATCTTCCTCGTCACCGCGGGCCAGGTCCCGCACTGGCTCAACACGGACTTTCCCGGCATCCGGGTGGTGGACCACCGCGAGATCTTCTCCGACCCCTATGCGCTGCCCACGTTCAACTCGCACGCCATCGAGAGCCAGTTGCACCACATCCGGGAACTCTCGGAGCACTTCCTCTACCTGAACGACGACGTTTTCCTCGGCCGCCCGGTCCAGCCCGGCCACTTCTTCCACCCCAACGGACTGACCAAGTTCTTCCAGTCCAAGGCACTGATCCCGTCCGGCCGGGCCGGTACCGACGACCTGCCGGTCAACGCGGCGGGAAAGAACAGCCGCGGCCTGATCGCCCAGCAGTTCGGCACCGTCATCTCGCAGAAGATGAAGCACACCCCGCACGCCCTGCGGCGCAGCGTCCTCGCCGAGATCGAGCAGGTCTACGCCAAGGCCCACCGGGTGACCCAGCACTCCCGCTTCCGCTCGCCCAGCGACGTGCCCATCGCCTCCTCGCTGCACCACTACTACGCCTACCACTCGGCCCGCGCCACGATCGGCGACATCCGCTACGTGTACGTCGACCTCGCCGACGACCTCGCCCAGCGGCGGCTCGACAACCTGCTGGCACGCCGCAACTTCGACACCTTCTGCATGAACGACACGGTCACGGCGGCCGACCCCCAGGCCCAGAGCCGGATGGTGCAGAACTTCCTGGAGGCCTACTTCCCCGTGCTCAGCCCCTTCGAGAAGGACTCCGGCATCCTGCCGCCGGCCCCGCACCCCTCCCGGCGGCACGCCCGCCCGGTCGAGCGCGCGAACGAACCGGGGCAGCCCGGCCGATGACCTCCCGACCCCGCACCCCCGCACCGGACCACGGCAAAGCGGCCGGGCCGCGCCGCCCCCTGCGCGCCCGGGCCGCCGCCCTGCGCGAACGGCTCATGCTCGGGCTGTTCGTCCCCCTGCGCCGCAAGCGCACCGCCCAGCTGCGCTACGCCGCCATCCTCGACGGACAGACCGTGAACCTGCACGCCCAGCTGCCGCCGTCCGCCGGACTGCCCGACCGGGCCGAGATCGTGCTGCGCCGGGGCCGCCGCCGCCACCCCGCCGAGGCCCGGGTCCACACCGGCCCCGACGGCGAGGCCCTGGTCGACGCCGCGATCCTGCTGGGCGCGGAAGTCGGCGGCGTCCCCGTCGGCACCGGCCGCTGGCGGCTGCGGCTGCGCGTGCACTCCGGACGCCGCTCGCGCACGCTGTCCCTGCTGCTGCTTCAGCCGCCGAAGCCGTACGAGGGACCCACCAAACCCATGGCGGCCTCCCCGGTGACGGGGGAGCGCCACCGGCTCGGCCGTTCCCTGCGCGGCAGCGCCCGCGTGGTCAGCACCGGCGCCCGGCCCGCCGTGGAGGTGACCAAGGTGCACCTGGGCCACGCCGGGGTCACCGTCGACTTCCGGGTCCTGGGCACCCGGGCCGAGGAGCCCTGGGCCGAGTTCGTCGCCTCCGGGCGCCGCATCGAGCAGCCCGTCACCCCGCTCGGCCCCGGCACCTACCGCGTCGACGTGCCCCTCGGACAGATGCCGCCGCGCGGTACCCGCCCCGACCACTGGGACGTCGTCCTGGCCGACCGCACCGGACGCCCGATGCGTCTCGGCCGCCGGCTGCACGACGTACGCAACCCGCTGCGCGTCTTCGCGATGCGCGCCATGGCCATCACCCCGCACGGCCACCCGCCCCTGATCGTCCAACCGCGCTACACCCCCGCAGGAAACCTCCGTATCACCTGCACGCGCATGCCCGAGGCAGGCTGACCACAGATATGAAGATCACGTTCCTGCTGACCACGGCCGACGCCGTCGGCGGTACCGAACGCGCGGTGTACAACCAGGCCTCGGAACTCGCCGCCCGGCACGACGTACGGGTACTCAGCGTCTTCAAGAGCAAGCGCGAGCAGTTCTTCACCCCGCACGAACGGGTCCGCGTCGACTACCTCGTCGACCTCACCGCCCCCGCTCCGCGGCCGCTGCGTCCCACCGCCGTCGACGACGCGGTGTGGGCGGGGCTGGCCGCACAGCCCAGCCAGATCGTCGAGCGCGACTGGGAGCCGGCCTTCAACCGGCTCTCCGACCTCGAACTCGAACTGGCCCTCCAGGACACCGACACCGACGTCCTGGTCACCACCACCCCCGCCCTGATGGCCCTGGCCGTCCAACTGGCCCCGGCCCACGTCATCACCGTGCACCAGGAGCACCGGGTCTCCGAACTGCGCGGCACCAGCGGTGAGCCGCTGCGCCGTTTCGCCGCCCGGCTGGACTGCCTCGCCGTGCTCAGCGAACGCACCCGGGACTGGTTCGCCGAGACCCTCGGGGACGCGGCGCCCCGCCTCGAGGTCGTGCCCAACGCCCTGCCCGGCGGCTTCCGTCCGCGCTCCACCCTGCAGACCCGCACGGTGGTCATCGCCGGCCGGCTCGTCGCCGAGAAGCAGATCGACCACGCCGTGACCGCCTGGGCGACGGTCGCCCGGTACCACCCGGACTGGCAGCTGCGGATCTTCGGCGACGGGCCGCTCAGCGGCGCCCTGCGCCGGCAGATCGACATGCTCGGACTGCACGACTGCGTCCAGCTCAACGGCAACTCCCGGCATCTGGCCGAGGAGTGGGCCAAGGCCAGCATCGCCACCCTCACCTCCCGCAACGAGGCCTTCGGACTCGTCCTCGCCGAGGCCCATGCGGCCGGTGTCCCCGTGGTCTCCTACGACTCGCCCAACGGCCCGCGCGAGGTCGTCATCGACGGTGAGACGGGCATCCTCGTCCCGCCCGGCGACACCGACGCCCTCGCCTCGGCGCTGCTGCTGCTCATCCAGGACGCCGAACTGCGCACGCGGATGGGCGCCGCGGCACTGGCCTCCGTGAACCGCTTCTCGCCCACCGTGGTCACCGCCGGCTGGGAGCGGATCTTCCACGAACTCGCCGCCGAACGCGACAGCGGGCGGCGCGCCGTCGCCAAGGCCGAACGCCAGGCCGTGCACGCCTACTTCGGCGGCGCGGACGGCATCGTGCCCGCCGCCACACCCGCCCCCGCCACCACCGTGCGCAGCTCCGACCAGCGCTCCCTGGAGCAACGTCTGCTGCAGCGGCGCGACGTCGTCAGCGACGGCGGCCAGCTCTGCCGGCTCCTCGACTGGGAGTCCCCCTGGGACGTCGTCCAGCAGAACCTGGCGCTGGTGGCGGGCGCGCTCGAAGGGGCCGACATCCCCTATCTCGTCGTACGCGACCATCTCGTACGGCACTCCGTCGCCGTGCACGCCGTGTACCGGGAGGCGGTCTTCAAGGCCCTCGCCGAGCGCTACCAGCAGGACGCCGTGTACGCCGCGGTGCTCAACGAGAGCCAGAAGACGGTCGCCACCGTCCTCGCCGGACTTCTCGCCCCCTACGCCGACACCCCCTCCTCGGGCGTCCGCGTCTACCAGAACGTGGTCGCCCCCTCACGCCTGCTGCGCCTGGGCGCCGTGTACGGCTGCACGATCGCCTTCTGGGACGAGGACCCCGAGGACGCCACCCACCTCCAGGCCCCCGCCCGCACCCTGATCGGCGACCGGGTGCCGGGCGCGGCCATGCGCCGGTCCTCCCTCACCCTGGCCGGCCGCCCCTACCCCACCATCGGCGCCTTCACCGAGCGGCTCCACGGCGACGTCGACTTCCCCGTCGACGCCGTCTACACCTGGGTCGACGGCTCCGACCTGGCCTGGCTGGAGCGCAAGAACGCCGTCCTGGCCGCGATGGGCATGGACACCGAGGACGCTGCGACCAGCGCCGCACGCTTCCGCGACCGGGACGAACTGCGTTACTCCCTGCGCTCCATCGACATGTACGCCCCCTGGATCCGGAACATCTACCTCGTCACCGACCGGCAGGTCCCGCACTGGCTGGACACCTCCCACCCGCGGGTCCGCGTGGTCGACCACACCGAGATCTTCGGCGACCGGGGCGCGCTGCCGACGTACAACTCGCACGCCATCGAGAGCCGGCTGCACCACATCGAGGGCCTCGCCGAGCACTTCCTGTACTTCAACGACGACGTGTTCGTGGGCCGGACCGTGCGGCCCGACCTGTTCTTCCTCGGCAACGGCCAGGCCAGGCACTTCATGTCGCCGACCTCCGTGCCGATGGCGCCGCCCACCGCCGCGGACGAGTTCAACATCAGCGCCGCGAAGAACAACCGGGCCCTGATCCGGCAGGACTTCGGACAGACGCTGGTGCACTCCTTCCTGCACGCCCCGCACCCGCTGCGGCGCAGCGTCCTGGCCGACATCGAACAGCGGTACCAGCAGGCCGTGTCGGTCACCGCCGCCAACCGACTGCGCAGCCACAGCGACATCTCCGTCGCCTCCTCGCTGCACCACTACGTCGGCTACCACACCCTGCGCAGCGTGCCCGGCAGCATCTCCTGCGGATTCGTCAACGTGGGCCTGAGCGACCACGCGGCCCGGCTGAACCGGATCCTCACCGTGCGCCCGCACGACGTGTTCTGCCTGAACGACTACCACGACGGAGACGTCCCCGAGGACGAACAGGACGCCATCCTCGCCGCGTTCCTGCCCAGTTACTTCCCGGTCCCCAGCCAGTACGAGACCGGATCGACGCGCAACCAGCGCGCACACGCGGGCTATCTGCCGGGATGGCCACTGTGACCCCGCACCGGCAATCCGATCCCCTTCTGCGCTCGGGAGGAGCGACAGCATGACCAGCACCGCGTCCGTACTGCAGGTCGTGGCCCACCCGGACGACGACCTGTACTTCATGAACCCGGCCGTCTTCCAGGGCCTGAAAACCGGCACCCGCACCACCACCGTGTACCTCACCAGCGGCGACGCGAGCGGGCGGAACCCCCGCCCCTGGCAGCGGGAACCGGCCGCCGAGGACCGGGCGGCCTACGGCAAGGCACGCCAGAACGGCATCAAGGCCGCCTACGCCGCCATGCTGCTCGGCGACCGCACCGCCGCCTGGAAGCCGGCCACCCTGTCCACGGCGGGTGGCGCCGTCGCCGAGGCCTATTCTCTCGCCGACGCGCCCTGGGTGACGCTGGTCTTCCTCAACATCCGCCAGCACGGCACCCCGGAGGGCCCGGCGCGCAGCCTGCACGTGCTGTGGCACGAGGAGGCCGAGCGGGTGCCCACCCTCGTCGTCAGCGGCGGCCTGGTGCACGAGCCCCACGCCTACACCCGCTCGGGCCTGGTCGACACACTGGTCCAGCTCATGGACCTGGTCCGGCCCACCCTGGTGCGCACCATGGACCCCGACCCGGACCGGCTGGTCCACGACGAGAAGTTCCCGCAGCGGCACGACTTCGGCGACCTCTCCGACCACTGCGACCACACCGCGGCCGCCCTGTTCACCTGGCTCGCCCTCGACCGCTACCAGGGCCCCGGCGAGAACCGCACCTTCGCCGTGGAGTCCTACCGCGGCTACGCCAACGAGCGCTGGCCGCACAACCTGGGCCCCCAGGCGGTCTCCCTCAAGGAGTTCTTCCTCAACGTCTACGGCGCGGCCGACGGATACGACAGCGGCGACCCGGCCGGCAGCGGCGACTACGCGGTCGCCCTGAACGCCCGCTCCACCGGCTGGGTGCAGAGCACCGCGCCGCGCCATCCGTCCGGCGCGAACTGGCTGCTGGCGGACCGGCGGGGCCGGCTCGCGGCGTTCGCCGTCGTCAACCAGCAGGCGGCGGTGTGGCTGGAGGCCCGGCCCGGCACCGACCAGTGGCGCGGCCCCTTCTTCCTCGGCGGCGGCCCCCTCGCCCCCGCCCTCGCCGTCGGCCTCACCCCGGACGGACGCTGGCAGGTGTTCGCCGAGCGGCTGTCGCATCTCGCCGCCGACGGCGCCCACACGCGCGAGATCGTCCTGCTCGAACAGGCCGAGCCCGACGGGGTGTTCCCGGGCTGGGTCACCCTCGGCAACCCCTCCGCGGGGGACCCGCGGCGCGACCGTCACCTCGGCACGCCTGTCGTCACCCGGGACGGCAGGGGCCGACTGCACCTGTTCGTGCGCAACGCGGGCCAGGGCCTGCACAGCAGGATCCAGGAGACCGACGGCTCCTGGGGGGAGTGGACCGACCTGCGCGGACACGACCTTCAGGAGGGACTGGCCGCGCTCACCGCGCCGGGCGGGCACGTGGAGGTGTTCGCCGCCAGCCGGGAGGGCGTCTTCCACTGGGCGCAGGGCTCCCTCGACGCACCGCTCAGCAGGGCGCCCCGGTTCCGGCTCACCGTGCCCGCCGGGCCCGCCGCGGCCGTCGTCCAGCCGACCGGCCAGGTCATGACGGTCTACCGGCAGCCCGGCACCGGCCGACTGCTCATGGCCCAGGAGGACGCTCCCGGCGGCCGCTGGGCCCAGCCCGCGGCGTCGATCGGGGGCCGCGGCGGCTACGGTGCCGTCGCGCTGGCCGCCTCGCCGTCGCCCGAGACGGGCACGCTGGTCGTCACCCGCGGCGACCTCGGCGGCGTGGCCTACCGCTTCCTGCCCGGCGACGAGCCCTGGCAGGAACTGCCCACGACCGAGCTGGGCGGCACGATCGCCGGTGCACCGGCAGCCGCCTTCGACGCCCTGGGCCGCGCCGTGATCGCGGTCCTCGGCGCCGACGGCCGTCTCGCGGTGGCCCGCCAACTCACCCCGGGAGCACCGGAGTTCGGTCCCTGGGCGGTCACGGGCTGACCCGATGGGCGCACAGGGAGGAGGGCCCCCCGCCGTCCGGCGGAGGCCCTCTTCACCCACGTACGGCGGTTACGCCGGAACCGACGCCACGCCCGGGGCGAGGAACCGCTTGCCGTTCACGCGCTCGGAGACGCCCTCGCGGTCCAGGTACGGCGTGATGCCGCCCAGGTGGAAGGGCCAGCCCGCGCCCGTGATCAGGCAGAGGTCGATGTCCTGGGCCTCGGCGACGACACCCTCGTCGAGCATGAGCCCGATCTCCTGCGCCACCGCGTCCAGCACCCGCGCCCGCACCTGCTCCTCGGTGAGGACCGAGTCGCCCTGCTTCAGCAGCGCGGCGACCTCGGGGTCCAGCTCCGGCTTGCCGCTGTCGTAGACGTAGAAGCCGCGCTTGCCGGCCTCGACGACCGCCTTGAGGTTCGGGGAGACCGTGAAGCGGTCCGGGAACGCCCGGTTGAGCGTCTCCGAGACGTGCAGACCGATCGCCGGGCCGACCAGCTCGAGCAGGACCAGCGGGGACATCGGCAGGCCGAGCGGCTCCACGCCCTTCTCCGCGACCTCGACAGGGGTGCCCTCGTCGATGACGTTCTGCACCTCGCCCATGAAGCGGGTCAGGATGCGGTTCACGACGAACGCCGGGGCGTCCTTCGTCAGCACGGCCGTCTTCTTCAGCTTCTTGGCGACGGCGAACGCCGTGGCCAGGGAGGCGTCGTCGGTCTGCTCACCGCGGACGATCTCCAGGAGCGGCAGGACCGCGACCGGGTTGAAGAAGTGGAAGCCCACGACCCGCTCGGGGTGCTGGAGCTTCGACGCCATCTCCGACACGGAGAGGGAGGAGGTGTTGGTGGCGAGGATCGCGTGCGCCGGGGCGACCGCCTCGACCTCCGCGAACACCTGCTGCTTGACACCGATCTCCTCGAACACGGCTTCGATGACGAAGTCCGCGTCCGCGAAGCCCTCGGCCTTGTCCAGGACACCGCTGACCAGGGCCTTGAGGCGGTTGGCCTTGTCCTGGTTGATCCGGCCCTTGCCGAGCAGCTTCTCGATCTCGGCGTGGACGTAGCCCACACCCTTGTCGACGCGCTCCTGGTCGATGTCCGTCAGGACGACGGGCACCTCGAGGCGGCGCAGGAAGAGCAGCGCGAGCTGGCTGGCCATCAGGCCCGCGCCCACGACTCCGACCTTGGTGACCGGGCGGGCCAGGTTCTTGTCCGGGGCGCCCGCGGGACGCTTGCCGCGCTTCTGCACCAGGTTGAACGCGTAGATGCCGGCGCGCAGTTCACCGCCCATGATCAGGTCGGCGAGCGCGGTGTCCTCGGCGTCGTAGCCCTGCTGCAGGTCGCCGTTCTTCGCGGCGGCGATGATGTCGAGGGCGCGGTAGGCGGCCGGGGCCGCGCCGTGCACCTTGGAGTCGGCGACGAACCGGCCGCGCGCGACGGCCTGGTCCCAGGCCTCACCGCGGTCGACGACCGGGCGCTCGACCGAGATCTCGCCCTTGAGGACGTTCGCCGTCCAGATCAGCGACTGCTCCAGGAAGTCCGCGCCCTCGAAGAGCGCGTCGGCGATCCCGAGGTCGAAGACCTGCTGCCCCTTGAGCTGCTTGTTCTGGTTGAGGCTGTTCTCGACGATCACCGAGACGGCGTTGTCGGCGCCGATCAGGTTCGGCAGCAGCGTGCAGCCGCCCCAGCCGGGCACCAGCCCGAGGAAGACCTCGGGGAGCGAGAACGCCGGCAGCGACTTGGACACGGTGCGGTAGGTGCAGTGCAGACCGACCTCGACACCGCCGCCCATCGCCGCGCCGTTGTAGTACGCGAAGGTCGGGACCGCGAGGCCCGCGAGGCGCTTGAAGACCTCGTGGCCGCCCTTGCCGATGGCGAGCGCGTGGTCGTACTCCTTGAGGAGCTCGACGCCCTTGAGGTCCGCGCCGACGGCGAAGATGAACGGCTTGCCGGTGACGCCGGCACCGACGATCTCGCCGGCCGCGGCCTCCCGCTCCACCTGGTCGATCGCGGCGTCGAGCTGCGCGAGCGAGGCGGGGCCGAAGGTGGTCGGCTTGGTGTGGTCGAAGCCGTTGTCGAGGGTGATCAGGGCGAAGCGCCCGGCACCGAACGGGAGGTCGAGGTGGCGTACGTGCGCGCTCGTGACGACCTCGTCCGGGAACAGCTCGGCCGCACCCTTCAGCAGCTCAGCGGTGGTGCTCACTTGTCCCCCTCGAAGTGCGGGTTCTCCCAGATGACCGTCGCGCCCATGCCGAAGCCGACGCACATGGTGGTCAGGCCGTAGCGGACGTGCGGCTGCTCCTCGAACTGGCGGGCCAGCTGCGTCATCAGACGGACGCCGGAGGAGGCCAGCGGGTGGCCGAAGGCGATGGCGCCGCCGTACTGGTTGACGCGCTCGTCGTCGTCGGCGATGCCGTAGTGGTCGAGGAAGGCCAGCACCTGGACGGCGAAGGCCTCGTTGATCTCGAACAGACCGATGTCGGAGATGGACAGCCCCGCCTGCGCGAGGGCCTTCTCCGTGGCCGGGATCGGGCCGTAGCCCATGACCTCCGGCTCGACGCCCGCGAAGGAGTACGCCACGAGGCGCATCTTGACCGGCAGGTTGTTCTCGCGGGCGAAGTCCTCGGACGCGATCAGCGAGGCGGTCGCGCCGTCGTTCAGACCGGCCGCGTTACCGGCGGTGACCCGGCCGTGGACCCGGAACGGGGTCTTCAGGCCGGAGAGGTTCTCCAGGGTCGTGCCCGGACGCATCGGCTCGTCGGCGGTGACCAGGCCCCAGCCCGTCTCACCGGCCTCCGGGTTCGTGCGGCGCACCGAGACCGGCACGAGGTCGGCCTGGATCTTGCCGTTGGCGTACGCCTTGGCGGCCTTCTCCTGGGAACGCACCGCGTACTCGTCCGCGCGCAGCTTGGTGATCTGCGGGTAGCGGTCGTGCAGGTTCTCCGCGGTCATGCCCATGAACAGGGCGGACTCGTCGACCAGCTTCTCGCTGACGAACCGCGGGTTCGGGTCCACGCCCTCGCCCATCGGGTGGCGGCCCATGTGCTCGACACCACCGGCGATCGCGATGTCGTACGCGCCGAAGGCGACCGAGCCCGCGACCGTGGTGACGGCGGTCAGCGCGCCGGCGCACATCCGGTCGATGGAGTAGCCGGGCACGGAGGTCGGCAGGCCCGCGAGGATCCCGGCCGTGCGGCCGATGGTCAGGCCCTGGTCGCCGATCTGCGTGGTCGCGGCGATGGCGACCTCGTCGATCTTCTTGGGGTCGAGACCGGGGTTGCGGCGCAGCAGCTCCCGGATCGCCTTCACGACGAGGTCGTCGGCCCGGGTCTCGTGGTAGATGCCCTTCGGGCCCGCCTTGCCGAACGGGGTACGGACGCCGTCGACGAAGACGACGTCCCTGACGGTACGAGGCACGATGGCTCTCCTCCAGGGTGCGGGATGGCACTGCTGCGACACGCATGCGCTGAGCGCGCGCTCAGAACCCATGCTACTTATCGGTAACGTAGCTGCACAGTCCCGGAGGTCCAAGCGGCGAAGGTCACACCGAAGGTCACACCTTCGGAGGTGCCGTCGACCCCCGGGGCGTCAGCACCGGAGTGGGCATGGGATGCGACCCCGGACCCCGGCCCGTGATCGCCCCGAACAGCGTACGGGCCGCCTCCGCGCCGAATCCGTGCACGTCATGGCTCATCGCGGACAGCGTCGGATGGGTCAGCCGGCACAGCTGCGAGTCGTCCCGGGCCAGCAGGGAGACATCGCGCGGGACGCGCAGGCCCATCTCGGCCGCCACCGCGAGCCCGGCCACCGCCATCCCCGTTCTTCGCAGGGAATCCCGGCCTTCAGGCCGGGCGGGAACGTCAAGCCCACCACCGAAAGGTAGGACGGAATCTCCCGGCCTCAGCTGGGAGAGCACTTATGCCCTCACAAGATCTTGGCGTGATCTCGACGTCCCTGTTGCGCTTCAAGGGCCCCTTCGGCGCCCACTGGGAAACGATCTCAGCAGGAGCGGTCCTGGTCATCGCGCCGACCCTGATCGTCTTCCTGACCCTGCAGAGATACATCTACAACGGCTTCATGAAAGGGGCGACGAGGTGAGCTGCTTCTAGGAGCGACGAGGTGAGCTGCATTTAGGGGCGCGGGGCTGTGTCGATGTGCGGCTCCGCCGCGGGGGCGCGATCAACCACGACGAACCCTTAGCCGCCGCACGACCGAAAGGCCCCACGGCGGCTGGGCGCACACTCAAACAGACAGTGCCCTCACCAACACAGGTGTCACCTGCTCCACCTGCCAGGCCCGGGCGCCGAGCCCAACAAGCACACCGGCAACCGACTCCCCGTCAAGAGGGACGGGCGGCTCCCAGCACACCCGCCGCACGCTGTCCGGAGCGATCAGATTCTCCTGAGGCATGTTCAACCGCTCGGCCAACGCGGAAACAGCCGCCCGCGCCGCCGAAAGCCGCGCAGCGGCGGCGGGGTCCTTGTCGGCCCACGCCCGCGGCGGCGGGGGCCCGGCGACCGGCTGCCCCGGCTGCGGCAGCTGGGACTCGCCGAGCGCCTTCGCCCGGTCGACGGCGGCCTGCCACTGCTCCAGCTGCCGCCGCCCCATCCGGTGCCCGAAGCCGTTCAGCGCGGCGAGCGCGTGGACGTTGGCGGGCAGGGCGAGGGAGGCCTCCACGATCGCCGCGTCGGAGAGCACCTTGCCCGGCGAGACGTCCCGCCGCTGGGCGATCCGGTCGCGGGTCTGCCACAGCTCCCGCACCACCCCGAGCTGCCGCCGCCGGCGCACCTTGTGCATGCCGGACGTACGGCGCCAGGGGTCCTTGCGGGGCTCGGGCGGGGGAGCGGAGGCGATCGCGTCGAACTCCTGGTGGGCCCACTCCAGCTTGCCCTGGCGGTCCAGCTCCTTCTCCAGCGCGTCACGCAGGTCGACGAGGAGCTCGACGTCCAGGGCGGCGTAGCGCAGCCAGGGCTCGGGGAGCGGGCGGGTCGACCAGTCGACGGCGGAGTGGCCCTTCTCGAGGACGAAGCCGAGGACGCTCTCGACCATCGCGCCGAGGCCGACCCGCGGGAACCCGGCGAGCCGCCCGGCCAGCTCGGTGTCGAACAGCCGGGTGGGCACGAGACCTATCTCGCGCAGACACGGCAGGTCCTGGGTGGCGGCGTGCAGCACCCATTCGACGTCGGAGAGGGCCTCGCCGAGCCCCGACAGGTCCGGACAGGCGACGGGGTCGATCAGCGCGCTGCCGGCGCCCTCGCGGCGCAGCTGCACCAGATAGGCGCGCTGTCCGTAGCGGTAGCCGGAGGCGCGCTCGGCGTCCACGGCGACGGGGCCGGTGCCGGCGGCGAAGGCGGCGATGGTCGCGGCGAGGGAGGCCTCGTCGGCGATCACGGGCGGGATGCCCTCGCGCGGTTCGAGAAGAGGGGTCGGCTCAGGAGTGGGCTGAGCGGTCGACTCCTTTGTCGACGAAGGTGTCGGCTGAGGTGTCGGCGCCCCGGAAACAGGAGGAGCAGTAGATCCGCCGTCGTCCGGAGGGGCGCCTCCGGTGGTTCGCAGTGAACTGGCTGCTGCGGTTTCTTGGGCGTCGGTCACCTGTCAAGGGTATCCGTGAGTGGACGGGACCCGCCGACGGAACGTTCCGCCGACGGGCGCCTCAGGGTCGTAAACCGGTCAGGGCCGCGATGAGGCCGGAAAGGGGCCCGGAAGTGGCCGGCAAGGGTGGGGAAGGGCGGGGAAGGGCGGGGAAGGGCGGGCAAGGGGTCGTAAGGGACGGGGTGAGGGGCCGGAAGAGCCGGAAGGGACGGGGGAGCCGGAAGGAACTCAGTGGATGATGCCGGTCCGCAGGGCCACCGCGACCATCCCGGCGCGGTCGCCCGTGCCGAGCTTGCGGGCGATGCGGGCGAGGTGGCTCTTGACGGTCAGCGCGGACAGTCCCATGGAGACGCCGATCGCCTTGTTCGACTGGCCTTCGGCGACGAGTCGCAGCACCTCGACCTCGCGGCCGGAGAGCTCGCGGTAGCCGCCCGGGTGGCTCGGGGCACCCGGGGGGCGGCGGTGGAGGCGGGCGGCCGCCGATCCGATGGGGGCGGCACCGGGCCGGGTGGGGAGCCCGACGTTGGTGCGGGTGCCGGTGACGACATAGCCCTTGACGCCGCCCGCGAGGGCGTTGCGCACGGCGCCGATGTCGTCGGCGGCGGACAGGGCGAGCCCGTTGGGCCAGCCCGCCGCACGGGTCTCCGACAGCAGGGTGAGGCCGGAGCCGTCGGGGAGGTGGACGTCGGCGACGCAGATGTCTCGGGGGTTGCCGACGCGGGGACGAGCCTCCGCGATGGACGAGGCCTCGATGACATCGCGTACACCGAGCGCCCAGAGATGGCGGGTGACGGTGGAACGCACGCGCGGGTCGGCCACGACCACCATGGCGGTGGGCTTGTTCGGGCGGTAGGCGACCAGGCTTGCGGGCTGCTCGAGGAGAACGGACACCAGGCCTCCTGGGTGGGGGACGGAGCCGGTTCGGGGGCTTGTGGGGAGAGAGGCGCCGGGACGAACCGTGCTTTCAAGGTCACAGTCGTCTTCGGCAGCGCACCCTGGGTCCTTTAGAAAATGATCACGATCTAGTGAGTAACAATACGTGCAATTCGGACACGCGATCGATCATCCGAAGATCGAATCGGTTTGGGTGAGTGCGGTCCGGGATCGAAAGTGGCCGTATCGACAAAGAGATGGTCAATCGGGACGGCCAAATGGGTCGGGGGCCGGTT
>NZ_JBLRVZ010000021.1:0-46707 GCF_048159505.1 Streptomyces sp. T028 | reverse complement strand
CCGACCCACTCGTACGGCTGTGGGAACGCTCGGCTGAACGCCCGCCTGAACGCCCGGCTGCAGGGGAACGCTCAGCGCGGCTGCGGCCCCCGCCGCTGCGGCAGCGTCACCACGGAGGCGTCCCCCGGGCCGGCCGGCGGCAGCCCCGCGACCTGCGCCAGCAGATCGCACCAGGACGCCAGATGCGCCGCCGTGTCCGGCACCCCGCCCAGCCCCTCGCGGGGCGTCCAGGAGGCCCGGATCTCGATCTGCGAGTTCGCCGGCCGCTCCGCGAGACCGCCGAAGTAGTGCGAGCTCGCCCGGGTGACCGTCCCGCTCGGCTCGCCGTACGCGAGGCCCCGCGCCTGCAGCGCACCGGTCAGCCAGGACCAGCACACCTCGGGCAGGAGCGGGTCGGCCGCCATCTCCGGTTCCAGCTCGGCCCGCACCAGCGTCACCAGGCGGAAGGTCCCACGCCAGGCGTCGTGCCCGTCCGGGTCGTGCAGCAGCACCAGCCGTCCGTCGGCCAGGTCCTGCTCACCGTCCACGACGGTCGCCTCCAGGGCGTACGCGTACGGGGCGAGCCGCTTGGGCGCCGGGGTCGGGTCGACCTCGATCTGCGGACGCAGCCGCGCCGCCCTCAGCGCGTCGACGGCGGCCCGGAACGGCAGCGGTGCCGACCTGCTCTCATCGCGGTCCCCCTCGTTCGCCTCGTCCATCCCGCCAGCGCCGTCCGACAGTCGTCCCTGAGCCGCAGCCATGCGGGGAAGATTAAGGGGAACGACGGCCTCGCGCAGGGCAAGACACCCGCGCGGGGCCCGCGGGCGGCTGCGCGCTGGGCGAACACGCCCCCCGCGCGCAAGGGCCGAACGGGTGTCTCGCGGGCACGGCGAGGGGCTGCGGGGGTCGGCTCCACCGGCTCCGGCGCCGTGCGAGACTTGCCGACGTGAGCGCGAACGAGAGCCCCGCGGGCCGGCAGCCGACAGCGACGTACGACAGCCCCTTCCTGAAGGCGTGCAGGCGGGAACCCGTGCCGCACACCCCCGTGTGGTTCATGCGCCAGGCCGGACGCTCGCTCCCGGAGTACCGCAAGGTCCGCCAGGGCGTTCCGATGCTCGAGTCCTGCATGCGGCCCGACCTGGTCACCGAGATCACCCTCCAGCCGGTCCGCCGGCACGGCGTCGACGCGGCGATCTACTTCAGCGACATCGTCGTCCCGCTCAAGGCCATCGGCATCGACCTCGACATCAGGCCCGGCGTCGGCCCGGTCGTCGAGCGCCCGATCCGCACCCGCGCCGACCTCGCGCAGCTCCGTGACCTGACCCCCGAGGACGTCTCCTACGTCACCGAGGCCATCGGCCTGCTCACCGCCGAGCTCGGCGCCACCCCGCTGATCGGTTTCGCGGGCGCGCCCTTCACCCTCGCGAGCTACCTCGTCGAGGGCGGCCCCTCGCGCACGTACGAGAACGCCAAGGCGATGATGTACGGCGACCCGGAGCTCTGGGCCGACCTCCTCGACCGTCTCGCCGAGATCACGGCGGCCTTCCTGAAGGTGCAGATCGAGGCGGGCGCGAGCGCCGTCCAGCTCTTCGACTCCTGGGCGGGCGCCCTCGCCCCCGCCGACTACCGCCGCTCGGTGCTGCCCGCCTCCGCGAAGGTCTTCCGCGCCGTCGAGTCCTACGGCGTCCCGCGCATCCACTTCGGTGTCGGCACCGGTGAGCTGCTGAAGCTCATGGGCGAGGCCGGCGCGGACGTCGTCGGCGTCGACTGGCGCGTCCCGCTCGACGAGGCGGCCCGCCGGGTCGGCCCCGGCAAGGCGCTCCAGGGCAACCTCGACCCGACCGTCCTGTTCGCCGGCACCGACGCCGTCGAGACGAAGACCCGCGAGGTCCTCGACACGGCCGCCGGACTGGAGGGCCATGTCTTCAACCTCGGCCACGGCGTGATGCCGTCCACCGACCCGGACGCGCTCACCCGCCTCGTGGAGTACGTCCACACGCAGACGGCCAAGTAGGGCAGGGCGGTCACCAGGTGTGCCGGGGGCGTGCGCGGCGGCCGAACAGCAGGCCGCGCGGCTCCGGCGGCGGTGGGGTGCCCGGCTTGAGCGGCCAGGCCAGCAGCATGCCCGTGAGGAAGCCGACGACATGCGCCGCGTACGCCACCGTGCCCGCGTCGGAGACGCCCTCGCCGGAGGAGTACACGGCCTGCAGCGCGAACCAGAAGCCCAGCACCAGCCAGGCCGGCAGGCGCAGCGGCAGGAAGACCAGGAACGGGACCAGGACCCACACCCTGGCCCTCGGATACAGCACCAGATACGCGCCGAGCACCCCCGCGATCGCCCCGGAGGCGCCGATCAGCGGGTCGGTGGAGTCGGCGTTCAGCAGCGCGAAGCCGTACGACGCCGCATAGCCGCAGGCGACGTAGAACAGCGCGAAGCGGACGTGGCCCATGCGGTCCTCGATGTTGTTCCCGAAGATCAGCAGGAACAGCATGTTGCCCAGCAGGTGCAGCCAGCCGCCGTGCAGGAACATCGCCGTGAACACGCTCAGCACCGGCGACTTGACGTAGTCCGGCGGGCCCAGCAGACAGCCGCCGCCGCGGACCGCTCCCGTGGGCACGAGCTGCGGGAGCTGATCGTGGATCAACTCGCGCGGTACGGCCGCGTAGTGCTCCAGGAACGCGTGCAGATGGCAGGTCTGCGCCAGCGTGCTGTCGCCGGCCACGGAGCCCGACAGGCCCGGCATGAACCAGAAGACGAGCACGTTCGCCGCGATCAGCGCGTACGTCACCACGGGCGTACGGCGCACCGGGTTCACGTCATGGACGGGGATGACCACAAGGAAGTACTGCCCCCGATCCGTTCGTCGAATCGGTGAACGCGGTCCGCCGTGGCCCCGTATGAACCGGCAACCGCCCGCGGCCCGGGGAAGGCGGACCGCGGGGACGACGTGAGGAACAGGCGATGAACGAGAGAGTTGCTCCCGCGATGCACGCCACGCCCGACGGCGAGGCGGAGATCGCCCTGGTCATCCGGCTGCCCTGGGAGGACGTGGCACGGCTCGGCCAGGAGGCCGGGCGGCTTGCCTCGCAGATGCAGCGGGCGGTGACCTTGGACGAGGCCGTCAGTCACCGGTTGCGTTCTCGGCCTGCGGCCGCCGCGCATGCGAAGCCGGCGGAGCAGCCTGCCGCTGCGGCGGCGGTTTCTGCGTTGCCGCGGCTTGGTACTGCCTAGGCCGTTGTCGTGTGCGGGTGCGTGGGGGGCTGGTCGCGCAGTTCCCTGCGCCCCTAGGCCAGCTGCCCTCGCGGTGGTTCAGGAGTTCCGTACCTTTGTTGCTGCCTTGCGGGCTGCCACCAGTACCGGGTCCCAGACCGGGCTGAAGGGTGGGGCGTAGCCCAGGTCCAGGGCTGTCATCTGTTCCACCGTCATTCCGGCTGTCAGGGCCACCGCCGCGATGTCGACCCGTTTTGCCGCGCCCTCTCTGCCGACGATCTGGACGCCGAGGAGGCGGCCGGTGCGGCGTTCGGCGAGCATTTTGACCGTCATGGGGGAGGCGCCGGGGTAGTAGCCGGCGCGGCTGGTGGACTCGATGGTGACGGTCTCGTACTGGAGGCCCGCCCTGCGCGCGTCCTTCTCGCGCAGGCCCGTGCGGGCGATCTCCAGGTCGCAGACCTTGCTGACCGCGGTGCCGACGACGCCGGGGAACGTGGCGTGGCCACCGCCCACGTTGGTGCCGATGACCTGGCCGTGCTTGTTGGCGTGGGTGCCGAGGGCGATGTGCCGCTCCTGGCCGGAGACCAGGTCGAGGACCTCCACGCAGTCGCCGCCCGCCCAGATGTCCGTGTGGCCGCGGACCCTCATCGCGAGGTCGGTGAGGAGCCCACCGTGCGCGCCGAGGGGCAGGCCGGCGGCCGCGGCAAGGGTGGTCTCGGGGCGGACGCCGATGCCCAGGACGACCACGTCCGCCGGGTGTTCGCCGTCCTTCGTGACCACCGCCCGCACCCGGCCGTCCTCGCCGGTGGGCAGTTCGGTGACCTCGGCGTCGTCGACCATGGTGATGCCGAGGCCCTCCATGGCCCGGTGGACCAGGCGGCCCATGTCCGGGTCCAGGGTGGACATCGGTTCGCTGCCGCGGTTGACGACGGTCACCTCGTAGCCGCGGTTGATGAGCGCCTCCGCCATCTCCACGCCGATGTAGCCCGCGCCCACGACCACGGCCCGCTTCCCACGCGCGCGTTCGAGCGTGTCGAGCAGGGCCTGCCCGTCGTCCAGGGTCTGCACGCCGTGCACGCCCGGAGCGTCCATGCCCGGCAGGTCCGGCCGGACCGGGCGCGCGCCGGTCGCGATCACGAGTTTGTCGTACGACGTCCAGTACGCCGATCCAGTCCCGGAACCGACGTCACGCGCGCGTACCCGCCGCCCGGCCATGTCGATCTGCGTGACCTCGGTGCGCAGCCGCAGGTCGATCCCGCGCGCGCGGTGCTCCTCGGGGGTGCGGGCGATCAGGTCGTCCCGGTCGGTGACGTCGCCGCCCACCCAGTACGGGATGCCGCACGCGGAGTAGGACGTGAAGTGGCCGCGCTCGAAAGCGACGATCTCCAGGTCCTCGGGGCCCTTGAGGCGGCGGGCCTGGGACGCCGCGGACATGCCCGCGGCGTCCCCGCCGATCACGACCAGTCGTTCCCGTCCAGGCATGCTCATACGAACACGCTACGGGGGAAGCGGACTTCAGTCCCCCTCGGGCCCACCGGCGGGGCCGGTTCCGGTCGTCGTGCCCGCTTCGGCCGCCGTTTCCGCCGTTTCCGTCGTTTCCGCGGTTTCCGTGGTCCGGCGGCGCGGCAGCCGCAGCCACGCCAGGACGAGCAGCACGGCCACCGCGAGGAACGGCAGCACCGCGCCGAAGACGACGGCGATCCAGCGCAGCATGGACACGAACGCGTTCCAGCCACCCTCCAGCGCGTCCAGGAACCCGGGGTCGTCGTCCTCGGCGGCCTTCACGACCGGCTTCTCCGACAGGCTCAGCGTGATGGTCGCCAGACTGGTGCGGTCCTTCAGGGACGCCTGCTGGGCGAGCAGCGCCTCCAGGTCGGCCTGCCGGCTGCTCAGTTCACCCTCCAGGGTGACCACGTCGCTCAGTTTCGTGGCCCGGTCCATGAGTTCGCGGATCCGGGCGACACTGGCCCGCTGCGACGTGATGCGGCTGTCGACGTCGACGACCTGGTCGGTGACGTCCTGGGCCTTCGCCGTGCGCTCCAGCAGCTCGCCCGCGCCCTGGAGCTCGGCGAGGACCTCGTCGTACCGCTCGACGGGCACGCGCAGCACGACCCGGGTGCGCTCGGTGCCGTCCTCGTCCCGGCTCGTGGTCTCGTCGCCGACGAAACCGCCCGCGTTCTCGGTGGTCGTACGGGCCTCGTCGAGGGCCTTCGGGACGTCCTTGACCCGCACGGTCAGGGAGGCGGTGCGGATGATCTTGTTCGCGGTGATCTTCGGCGCGGAGGAGGCCGAGGCCTTGGAGCCGCTCGACCCGGCGCCTTCCTTGGCGTCCGCCTGGGCGCCGGCCTCGCCGGCGGCGGCCTTGTCGGCGAGGCTCGCGCTGTCGCCTCCCGAGTCGTTCGCGCCGCTGCATCCGGTGAGCGCCAGCGCGGCGGCGAGCAGGATGCCGGCCACGGCGTGGACCGGCCGTACGGAACGTCGTGCGTGCATGTGGACGTACCCCCCGAGGGTTGGGACGACTGACGTTCCTTCGACGCCGGGGCGGGCCGGGACGTTGGACGGAATCGGTTCCGAAGCGGTCACGGTCGGGACTCGGTGGGGCCACATGGCCCTGGCGGCGGTGTCGGTGGGGTCTGAGAGAGTGGAGGGCATGAGCACAACGGGTACGGGTGCGGGGCAGCACGTCGTCGTCATCGGAGCCGGGATCGCCGGTCTGGCCGCCGCACACCGGCTGCTGGACCGCGGGGCGCGGGTGACCGTGCTGGAGGCCTCCGAGCGGGTCGGCGGCAAGCTGCTGCCCGGCGAGATCGCGGGCGTCCGCGTGGACCTCGGCGCCGAGTCGCTGCTGGCCCGCCGCCCCGAGGCGGTCGCCCTCGCGCGCGAGGCGGGACTGACGGATCTGCTGCAGCCGCCGGCCACCGCGACGGCCTCGATCTGGACCCGCGGCGCCCTGCGCCCCATGCCCAGGGGCCATGTCATGGGCGTCCCCGGCACCGCGGCGGCCCTGTCCGGTGTGCTGTCCGACGAGGGCCTCGCCCGCATCGAGCGTGACGCCGACCTGCCCCGCACGGAGGTCGGCGAGGACGTGGCGGTCGGGGAGTACGTGGCGGCACGCCTGGGCCGCGAGGTCGTCGACCGCCTGATCGAACCTCTCCTCGGCGGGGTGTACGCCGGTGACGCCTACCGCATCTCGATGCGCTCGGCCGTACCGCAGCTCTACCAGGCGGCGCTCACCCACACCTCGCTCACCGAGGCCGTCCGCGAGATCCAGGCCAAGGCGGCTGCCCACCAGCAGACCGGCCCGGTCTTCACGGGCATCGAGGGCGGAGTGGGCCGGCTGCCGCTCGCCGTCGCGGAGTCGGTCCGCGCGCGGGGCGGCGAGATCCACACGCGCGTGCCCGTCACCGGACTGCGCCGGGAGCCCGCGGGCGGATGGCAGGTCACCACCGGCGAGCGCGCGCTGCACGCGGACGCCGTGGTCGTCGCCGTGCCCGCGCCCACCGCCGCCGCGCTGCTCGCCGCCGAGTCCCCGGCGGCCGCCGCCGAACTGCGCACCGTCGAGTACGCCTCGATGGCCCTGGTCACCCTGGCCTACCGCCGCTCCGAGGCCGCCCTGCCCGAGGGCAGCGGCTTCCTCGTCCCGCCCGTCGACGGCCACACCGTCAAGGCGTCGACGTTCGCCTCGCAGAAGTGGGGCTGGATCGCCGACGAGGACCCGGACGTGATCGTGCTGCGCACCTCCGTCGGGCGGTACGGCGAGACGGAGATCCTCGACCGCGACGACGCGGGCCTGGTGGACGTCTCCCGCCACGACCTGCGCGAGGCCACGGGCCTGGCCGCCACCCCCCTGGAGACCCGGGTCACCCGCTGGACGGACGGTCTCCCCCAGTACCCGGTGGGCCACCACGCGCGTGTGGCCCGCATCCGCGAGCACGTGGCCAAGCTCCCCGGCCTCGCGGTGTGCGGCGCGCAGTACGACGGCGTCGGCGTCCCCGCCTGCATCGCGAGCGCCCACGCGGCCGTCGACCAGATCCACGGAGACCTGAGCGCCGGACGGGAGCTCACCGCCAACCCGGTGCAAAGTCTGCACGGCGGAGCAGGAGAATGAGAACCATGAGTGACGACGCCCCCACCACCGAGTCCGGCAGGATCCCGAACAAGGGCAAGCTGGCCAAGGACCTCAACGAGGTCATCCGCTACACCCTGTGGTCGGTCTTCAGACTGAAGGACGTGCTGCCCGAGGACCGCACGGGATACGCCGACGAGGTCCAGGAGCTGTTCGACCAGCTCGCCGCGAAGGACGTGACGATCCGCGGCACGTACGACGTGTCCGGACTGCGCGCCGACGCCGACCTGATGATCTGGTGGCACGCCGAGACCAGCGACCAGCTCCAGGAGGCGTACAACCTCTTCCGCCGCACCCGGCTGGGCCGCGCCCTCGAGCCGGTCTGGTCGAACATGGCGCTGCACCGCCCCGCCGAGTTCAACCGCTCCCACATCCCGGCGTTCCTCGCCGACGAGACGCCCCGCGACTACGTGAGCGTCTACCCCTTCGTCCGCAGCTACGACTGGTACCTGCTGCCAGACGAGGACCGCCGCCGGATGCTCGCCGACCACGGCAAGATGGCCCGCGGCTACCCGGACGTCCGCGCCAACACGGTCGCGTCCTTCTCCCTCGGCGACTACGAGTGGATCCTCGCCTTCGAGGCCGACGAGCTGTACCGCATCGTCGACCTCATGCGCCACCTGCGCGCCTCGGAGGCCCGTATGCACGTCCGCGAGGAGGTCCCGTTCTACACGGGCCGCCGCAAGTCGGTCGCGGATCTCATTGCCGGGCTCGCGTAAGCGCCCCTGAAAGGGGCGCGGGGAACTGCGCGACCAGCCACAACGGTCCCGCAGTTCCCCACAACGTCACTTCTTCGGCGCGCCGGCCTTCGGCTCGGCGTGCCCCGCGCACGCGGCACGCCGAGCCGGTAGACGGTCCTCCAGCAGATACGCGTCGAGATGCCCGTTGACGCACGGGTTGGCCCCGCCCGCGATGCCGTGTGCACCGGAGTCCCGCTCGGTCACCAGCACCGACCCCGCCAGGCGACGGTGCATCTCCAGAGCCCCTTCATAAGGCGCGGCAGCGTCCCGCTCGGCGGCGAGGATCAGCGTGGGCGGCAGCTCACCGGGCCCGGTCCGCACGTCCAGAGGCTTCTGCCGGGCCGCGGGCCAGTACGCGCACGGCAGGTTCGCCCACACGTTGTCCCACGTCTCGAACGGCGCCACGCGCGCGAGCCGGGTGTTGTCCCGGTCCCACACCTTGAAGTCCGTCGGCCAGGGCGCGTCGTTGCACTCCACGGCCGTGTACACGGCGGCGGAGTTCTCCGACTCGGCCGCGGCCTCGGTCACCGGACCGGCCTGCGCGATCAGCTTCTTCGGGTCGCCCTTCAGATAGTCCGACAGCGCCCGCGCCCGGTGCGGCCAGTAGTCGTCGTAGTACCCGGCCTGAAGGAACGCGCTCTGCAGCTGTGCCGGCCCGACCTTCCCGCCGGCGGGTTCCGCGGCCAGCCGGGCGCGGGCCCGCTCGTAGCTGTCCAGCACCTTCTCGGGCGTGCTGCCCAGCCCGTACACCTTGTCGTGCTTGGCGACCCACGCCCGGAAGTCCGCCCAGCGGCTCTCGAACGCCATCGACTGGTCGAGGTTGTTGCGGTACCAGATCCGCTCCGGATCCGGGTTCACCGCCCCGTCGAACACCATCCGCCGTACGTGCGAGGGGAACAGGGTGGCGTACAGGGCCCCGAAGTAGGTGCCGTACGACGCCCCCATGAAGTTCAGCCGCTTCTCGCCCAGCGCGGCCCGCAGCACGTCCAGGTCGCGGGCGTTGTTGAGGGAGTTGTAGTGTCCCAGGGTGCTGCCGGCCCGCTTGGCGCAGCCGCGCGCGTAGGCCTTCGCCTCGGCGATCCGCTCCCGCTTGTACGACTCGGACGGGTGGGTGGGCGCCTGGGTGGGACCCTTGAAGAACTTCTCGGGGTCCTGGCAGGACAGCGGAGCGGAGCGGCCGACACCGCGCGGGTCGTAGCCGACGAGGTCGTACGCCGCTCCGATGCGCTTCCACTCCGGAAGCAGTCCGACGAGGGGGAAGTACAGCCCGGAGCCGCCCGGGCCGCCGGGGTTGAAGACCAGCGTGCCCTTGCGGGGCACCCGGTGCTTGCTGTTGTGCGGGTCCCGGTGGGTGGCTCTGACCCGGCTGACGGTCAGTTCGATCTGCTTGCCGTTCGGCCGCGCGTAGTCGAGCGGGACGCCGACGGTGCCGCACTCGATGCTGCCGGGCAGGTCCTTGGCGCCGGTGCACTTCCCGAAGGCGACGCCCTTCGAGGCCGCCCGGGCGGCGGCGAGCGCGACACCGGCGGGAGCACCGCCGGCACCGGGGGAGCCCGGGATGCCCGGGGTGGTCGGTAGGCCGCCGGCGGGGGCGGCGGAGAGGGTGGTCAGGAGCAGGGCTCCCATGGCCGAGTAGAGCGCGCCAGCTCTCATTCGCGTGTCCCTTCGGTGCGCGGGCGGCGACAAAAGGGATGTTTCGTACGGCTGTGGGGGAAGGCAAGCACCGCCCCCGGGTGTCGGCGCCAATGCTCCAAGTGCGCCCCCGGGGAGGCGAATGCGCGGGGTGGTGTTACTGCTCGCGGTGGGCGAACGCCGCTCGTAGGTCGGGCTCGTCGACCGCGCGGATCCCGAGGACTGCCACGGACGTCAGATACGAACGGTCGTCACCGGTGCCGCCCGTGCCGCCGGCCCGCCGGGCCAGGGTGCCCAGCAGCCGCTGCCCGGCCGGGGAGGCCCAGCGCGAGTAGGGGTGCACCTCGACCCGCGCTATCGCCAGACAGCTCAGCGTGAGCGCCAGCGGCAGCGCGAACCACAGGGCCACCAGCCCGCGCGGCATGCCCGATCCGTCCGAGGGCGCCGGCGTCAGCAGCGCGACCGCGCCCACCGCCAGCACGAACCCGGCCGCGAGCCGCACCTGCCGTACCCCGGCCTCGACCGTCGTACGGGCCCCGTCGGGCACCGCGAGGCCGGCGCTGACCAGCCGCTCGGCGAGGCCGCGCACCGCGTCCGCGGACGCCGCCCCGGCCCGCGCCGGCGCGATCCGGGACTGCCCCTCGGGCCCGATGGCCCCGATCACCGACCGCTCCATCTCGTCGCGCCCGCGCGGGTCCACGACGGTCGCCCAGCCGGTGTGGGCGAGCAGCAGCCGCCGCTGGCGGGCCATCGACACCATCGTCAGATCGGCGACCCGGCCGGGCCCGCCGGACAGGAACGCCGCCTCGTAGAGCGTCAGGTCGTGGCCCCGACCCGCGATCGCGTCCTCGGTGTCCACGGCCGCCGCACGGACGGCGGCCAGGCACAGCCGGGTGCACGCCGCGCCCGCGACCGCCCAGGCCAGCAGCAGGAGAAGGACCCAGAACATGCCACGTTTCTATGCCGTGTACACGGGAAAACGCCATGCCCTGTTCATCATCCGGACGGAGCGTTGTGGGTATGTGACGTTCCGCTTGGCCGCTTGGCCGCTTGGCTGCTTGGCTCAGGACGGCGACGGCGTCAGCGGCACCACGGACCCGGGGACCGCCGCCGGCGTGGGCGTCCCGGTCGCCGTCAGATCCCGGGCCAGCGCGTCGAAGTCGACGTACCCGGTGGCCTCAAGGATCTCGATGTGGTCCAGGACGGTGGTGTTGGCGTCGTCGGCGAGCGCGCGCACCAGCGAGTTCTGGGTACCGGCCCGCACCTGCGCGACGACGGTGAACACCCGGCCGTGCGCGAGCCGCAGGATGTTGGCGAACTTTCGGTCGAAGTCCGTGCCCTGCGCCGCGTCCAGCTCCGCCAGCCAGGCCTTCTGCTGGTCGCCCGCCTCGTTCGGCAGGCCGAGCCCCAGCTTCGCGGCCACGTCCCGCACCCGCTCGTCCAGGAACAGGTGCCCCTCGACGAGGTGCTGCCCGGCGGTCCGTACGGCCTCGGTCGTGCCCTTCTGCCGCGCCAGCTGCCCGGCGGGCAGCTCCCACAGCCCGGCCAGCCGGACCTTCGTGACGAACTCCATGTCCAGCTCGGACAACGGCCCGTACTGCGTGGCCACCGTCTGCGCGTTCAGTACGTCCGCGCCGGTCGCCGACTGGCCGGGATACGAGGCGACGGGGATGAACAGCGCCACACAGGTCGCGGCCAGGCCGACGACGATGACTCCGGTGCCACTGATGATGCCTCTGCCCTTGACGGGGGGTCGCGGTCGCATGGGGGCCTCCTGCTCACGGCACCGCACGCCAGTGCGCTTCGGGTGCGAAAAGGCATATTACTGCCCAGGCAACTTGGCGCTCTCCACGGGGGTGAACGAGGCGTGAACGCCCGCGCTAACGCCGGATCAGCGCCCGGCCCACCCGCGCCAGCCGCGACCCCGACCGCGGCGCCGGCCCCGACCGGTCCAGCCACCAGGTGCGCAGCTCCCGCCGTGCGCGCCCCTGGGCCGGCCGCCCGTCGAGCAGCACCTGCTCGACGAAGTCCAGGGCGTCCTGACGGTAGCCGCCGCGCATCGGGTGGCTCTGGGCGTACGCGAGGAACGCCTGCCGGTACCCGTCGCCGAGGATGACCGGCAGCTCCGGCGCCACCTTGGCCACCACCCCGGCCCGCTTCCCCGCGAGCGCCCGCGCCTGCACACCGATCCGCACCCGGTCGAACCCCTCCGGCACCGGCGTTCCTGCGACGAGCGCGGACAACAGCGCGGCCTGGGCGAGCCCGAGCCGCTCACGGGTGGCGTCACCGACGATGGACACGGGCTTGGCGGCACCGTCGTCGATCGCCGTCTCCGGTGCGGGTGCGGGTGCGGGTGCGGGTGCGGGTGCGGGTGCCACGGCCACCGCCGCTCCCGCTCCCACCCCTGCCCCCGCGCCCCCGCCGATCCGCGCAGCCCGCGCGTCGTGCCCGAGCCGCACCAGCTCCCGCTTGACCGCGAGCCGCTCCCCGTCCCGCACCGCGTCCCGGATCGCGTCCAACTCCAGCTCCAGCGCGGCGGGTTCGGGGAAGTTCTCGTCACGCTCCAGCAGCACCCCGGGCGGTGAGACCCGGGAGGCGAGGTCGGTCAGGATGTCGAGGACCGGGCGCGGAACGGGGTGGGCGTGGCTGTCGTGCCAGACGCCGTCCCGTGCGAACCCGCCCGCGACATGGACGTAGGCGATGGCCTCCACGGGCAGTTCGTCGAGCGCCTTGCCGGGATCCTCACCGCGGTTGACCTGGTTGGTGTACAGGTTCGCCACGTCGATGAGCAACCGTACGCCCGTCCGGTCGGCCAGCTCGTACAGGAACTGTCCCTCCGTCATCTCCTCGCCCGGCCAGGCGATCAGCGCGGCGATGTTCTCGACGGCGAGCGGCACGGGCAACGCGTCCTGCGCGATGCGCACGTTCTCGCAGAGCACGTCGAGGGAGTCCCGGGTGCGCGGCACCGGCAGCAGATGTCCGGCCTCCAGCTGTGGGGTCGCGGTCAGTGGACCGCCCGCGCGGACGAACGCGATGTGCTCGGTGACCAGCGGCGATCCCAGGATCCGGGCCCGCTCGCCGAGCGCCGTGAGCCGCCCCTCGTCCGGCCGCTCGGCGCCGCCGAGCCCCAGCCCGACCCCGTGCGGGACGACGGTGACCCCGCGCTCGCGCAGCCGCACCAGGGACGCGGGGAGGTGCCCGGGGCAGGTGTTCTCCGCCACGACCTCGACCCAGTCGATGCCCGGCATACGCTCCACGGCGTCCGCGATCTCCGGCCGCCAGCCGATGCCCGTTCCCAGTCGTGCCATGGTCACCGCCTCCTTGGTCCCCCCTCGGTGGTGACGGTGGTATGACCCCGCCGCCGGCCGCCGAACCACGTTCCGCCCACCTTCAGAGCTACATTTGAGGTTCGCGCGGGTTCGGCGGGCGGAGGGACCGGTTCAGCGCAGGGCCGGATGATCCGCCACGACCGTGCAGCTTCCCGGCGCGATCTCGGTGAACCCGGCATCCCGCACCAGCGGCAGTCCGCTCGCCGTCAGCTCCCGCCACCGCCCGGGGGCGGCGGTCCGTACGGCGAGTGCGAAACCGGACGCGCGCCAGGCGTTCCGCTCCTCCTCCGACAGCTCCCACCAGGCGAGCTGGGCACCGTGCCCGGCCTGCGCCATCGCCTTGCCGGCGGACATACCGAGCTCCGGGTTCAGCCAGATGACCGGGACCCCGGGATCGGCGTCGGCCAAAGGCTCCGGGTCGTCGAGATCGGTCCCGGAGACCTGAAGCCGGGCCAGATCCTTCGGCCACCCGTCCAGCGGCACCGGCGGGAACACCCGCACCTCTGCTGTCTTCCCGCCGACGGTGACCCCGTCCAGCGCCTCGGCCCGCCGCCACTCGGCCCCCCGGGCCCGCCGTACGACCTTCCGGATCCGCGCGTCCTGCCAGTCCCGCACGGCCCGAGCCCAGTCACCGTCGCCCAGCGACCTCTCGTCGCTGAGGATGACGAGCACGGCCCGAGCAGCGGTCTCGAGCGCGTCGGTACGAGCCGGCGGCGCGCTCTTCTCTATCCGCACGACGAGCGGAAGGACGTACTGCGGAGCCTGGTCACGGGGGTTGGGCTCGGTCTGAAAGGGGCTCTCACTCACAGGCGCAGGCTACTGGACCCGCCAGGGGGAGCGACCAGCACATCCCACCCGCACCCGCCATACGACAGCATGGACCCCCATGGAACGCGCTTTACCCCTCACCTCCCGCAGATCACCCTGAACAGGCGGTCCGCTGTGACTCCTGCCGCCCCCATGCATACGGGGTCCTCACTCATACCTGCGACGTACGAGTCTCACGACGCCGCCCGGGCGGCACCGATCAGCTCCGACACCTTTACGAACCGGTACCCCCGCCGCCGCAGCTCGGGCACGATCGCCCGGACCGCCCGCTCCGTCACCGGCGCGGCGCTGCGGGTGCAGTGCATGACGACCACGGATCCCGGCCGCACCCCGTCCAGCACCTCCTGGACCACCGCGTCGGCGTCCGTCGCGAACGCGTCCCCGCTCACCACGTCCCACTGCACCGCGGTCACCCCGAGTCCGCCGACCGCCCGCAGCGCACTCTTGTCGTAGCAGCCGCCGGGGAACCGGAAGTACGGCATCGCGTCCGGTACACCCGCCTTGCGGAACGCGGTGTACGCCCGTTCCACGTCCGCCCGCATCCGGTCCCCGGAGACGGTCGGCAGGCCGTAGCAGTCGTCGGTGAACGCGTAGTGGCTGTAGGAGTGGTTGGCGACCTCGAAGAGCGGGTCCCGCCCGATGGAGCGGGCCTCGGCCGGGTACTCCTCGGCCCACCGCCCGGTCATGAACACGGTCGCCGGTACCTTCAGCCCGCGCAGCGCCGAGATCAGCCCCGGGTTGTCGAAGCGCTCCCCGCCCGCCGCCCGCGGCCCCTGATCGGCGGTCATGTCGGCGTCGAAGGTGAGGGCGACTGTCTTGCCGGCCGTGCGCGGACCGTTCTCGAACACCGGCGTGAGCCCGGCGGACCCGGGCGCCAGGGTCGGCGCCCGGGAGGGCCCGGCGGAAGCGGAGGCAGGTGCGGAGGCAGGTGCGGACGTGGACGCTGAAGGGGAGGCCGGGGCGGGTGTGCCGGCGGGTGTCGCCGGGTGGGCGGTCTGGGGCGCCGGGGTGGTGCCGCAGGCGGTGAGCGCGGCGCCGAGAGCACAGACCGCGGCCAGACGACGTACAGGAATGATCACCGTACGAACATACGAGAGATCAGGTCTTAGTTATGACAATAGGACTGGGTCTCTCCGTCGGCGTCACCCGCCCGGCCCTTCCCGCCGCTACCCCCGTTCGCTCCGCCAGGGCCCCGTCACGGCGAAGGTCGTCCCCGGGGTGTAGCAGTTGACGTACATCGTCCGGCCGTCGGGGGAGAAGGTGACGCCCGCGAACTCGCCCCACTCGGGCTCCTGGGGCGTGCCGATGGTCTGTCGGTTGCGGGCCATCGGGTACACCTCGCCGCCGAGCGTCACGCCGAGGACGTACTGGGCGCCGCTGCCGTCCTCGCAGACCATCAGGCCGCCGCCGGGGGCGAGGCAGATGTTGTCGGGGGACTCGCCGGGGAGTTGCACGTCCGTGTCGGGGCCGAAGACGATCACCAGGGTGAGCCGGCGGCGCGCCGGGTCGTAGCGCCAGATCTGGCCGAAGTGGTCCGCCGCCGAGCCGTCCGCGCCCCGGGCGAAGGAGGAGACGAAGTACACGCACCGGCCGCCCCAGTAGCAGCCCTCCAGCTTCTGCGCGCGGGTGATGCCCTGCGGGCCGAAGTCCTGTAGCCGGACGGGCGTTTCGGCGGCCAGCGGGTCCGGTACGTCGACCCACTCGACGCCCTCGAAGACGGCGCCCGTCTCCTGGATCGAGGACAGGTCCGGCACCCCGGGCACCCGCATCGCCTGGAGGCGGCCACCCGCCTGGAGCGAGCCCACCCCGCCCAGCGGCCTCTCGGGCAGGAAGCGGTAGAACAGGCCGAACGGCTTGAGGAACGCGTCCTCCGTCTCGTAGACCACCCCGAGGTGCGGGTCGACGGCGACCGCCTCGTGCTGGAAGCGGCCCATCGCGGTCAGCGGGACGGCCCCGGTGCGGCGCGGGTCGGACGGGTGGACCTCGAAAACGAAGCCGTGGTCCTTGGTGTAGCCGTTCGTGCCGGCCTTGTCCTCGGTCTCCTCGCAGCTCAGCCAGGTGCGCCACGGGGTGGGCCCGCCCGCGCAGTTGACGGCCGTGCCGGCGAGCGCGACCCGCTCCGAGAGCACCCCGCCCCGGGAGTCCAGCGTCAGGGCCGTACAGCCGCCCTTGCCGGCCGGGTCGTAGGTCAGGCCCTCTACGGTGGGGACCGGGTGGGCTGCGGTGGGTCGGTTCTCGTGGTTGCGGACCAGGTGGACGCGGCCGCCCTGGCCGCCGTGGCCGGGGAGGGCGGTCATGCCGTCGTGGTTCGAGGGGACGGGGCCCTCGCCGGAGCGCAGCGGGTCGCCCTCGCGGGACAGCACCTCGTAACGGAAGCCCTGGGGGAGGTCGAGGAGACCGTCCGGGTCGGGGACGAGGGGGCCGTAGCCGGTGTGGCCGAGGCTTCGCGCGGTCGCGGTTCCCGCGAAGAGGTCGGAGAGGGCGCCGGTGAACGCGATGCCCGCTCCCAGGGCACCGGCGCGGGCGAGGATCTGACGTCGTGTCGCGGACGTGCGGGACATGAAGGAACCTTCCTGCTGGCGGACAGGAACTGTGATCCCGCTGTGTCTACCACCCGGGGTGCGCCCCCGGAACCACGCCTGAGGCACGTGTCACCCGTCCACCGCAGGGGGCGGTGGCGAGGGGTCGAGCGGTGGATCCGGGAGCGGGTCGAGGAGCGGATCGTGGAGGGGAGTGAGGGGTGGAGTCGGGTGGGTTTCTACGGGCTGACCCGGATCCGGGGCCGGACCCGCATGGGGCTGCTCCGGGGGCGGACCCTGATGCGGCTCCGGGGCCGGACCCTGTGGGTACTGGGCCCGCTCCAGGAAGCGCAGCAGCTCCACCGGGATGGGCAGCACCAGCGTGGAGTTCTTCTCGGCCGCCACGGCCATCACCGTCTGGAGCAGCCGCAGCTGGAGCGCGGACGGTGTGTCGGCCATCTGCTGGGCCGCCTCGGCGAGCTTCTTCGAGGCCTGGAGCTCGGCGTCCGCGTTGATGATCCTGGCCCTGCGCTCCCGGTCGGCCTCGGCCTGACGGGCCATGGAGCGCTTCATCGACTCCGGCAGGGACACGTCCTTGATCTCGACCCGGTCGATCTGCACGCCCCACCCGATGGCCGGGCTGTCGATCATCAGCTCCAGGCCCTCGTTGAGCTTCTCCCTGTTCGACAGCAGATCGTCCAGCTCGCTCTTGCCGATGATCGAGCGCAGCGAGGTCTGCGCCATCTGGGAGACGGCGAAGCGGTAGTCCTCGACGTTGATGACGGCCGCCGCCGCGTCCACGACCCGGAAGTAGACCACCGCGTCGACCCGCACGGTCACGTTGTCCCGGGTGATGCCCTCCTGCGCCGGAATGGGCATGGTCACGATCTGCATGTTGACCTTGCGCAGCCGGTCCACGCCCGGGATCACCGTCGTGAACCCCGGCGCGCGCACGTCCCCGCGCAGCCGGCCCAGCCGGAGCACGACCCCGCGCTCGTACTGCTTGACGACCCGCGCGGCCGCACCGAGATACACCAGGCCCACGGCACCGGCGGCCAGGACCGAGCCCAGCACTTGCTCGAGCATGACGACCTCCTCGACAGAGGGCCGTTCTGTCTGCATATGCAACGATATGCCCGCCTGGCCGGTTCCGTGCCGACGTTCTCTCTGGACGGTCTCCGCGACTGGACGGTCTCCGCGACTAGACGGCCTCGGCGACTCGCTTCGCGTCCCGGGCCAGCGCCGTGAGCCGGGAGATCGCCCGGAAGTACTTCTTGCGGTAGCCGCCGTTCAGCATCTCCTCGCTGAACAGCCGGTCGAAGGGGAGTCCCGAGGCCAGCACCGGGACCTCGCGGTCGTAGAGCCGGTCGGCCAGGACGACCAGCCTGAGGGCCGTCGACTGGTCGGGGATGGGCTGGACGTCCGTGAGACACACCGCCTTCAGGCCGTCGGTGAGCGCTCCGTAACGGCTGGGGTGGACCCTGGCGAGGTGGTCCAGCAGCTGCGGGAAGTCGTCGAGCGAGGCGCCCGGCGTGGCGTACGCCGCCTTCGTCACCTGTTCGTCGGAGTACGGCGCCGGCGCCTCGGGCAGCCCGCGGTGGCGGTAGTCCTCGCCGTCGATGCGCAGCGTGCGGAAGTGCGCGGACAGGCCCTGGATCTCCCTCAGGAAGTCCACGGCCGCGAACCGGCCCTCGCCGAGCTTGCCGGGCAGCGTGTTGGAGGTGGCCGCCAGGGCCACGCCCGCCTCGACCAGCTTGCCGAGCAGGGTCGAGACGAGCACGGTGTCGCCCGGGTCGTCCAGCTCGAACTCGTCGATGCACAGCAGCCGGTGGCCGGAGAGCGTACGGACCGTCTGCTGGAAGCCGAGGGCGCCGACCAGGTTGGTCAGCTCCACGAAGGTGCCGAACGCCTTCAGCGCGGGCTCGGCCGGGGTGGCGTGCCACAGGGAGGCGAGGAGATGGGTCTTGCCGACGCCGTAGCCGCCGTCGAGGTAGACCCCGCGCGGGCCGGCCGGCACCTTGGGCGCCTTCGCCCTGCCGAAGCCGAGGAACCCCCGCCGGGCGCCGCCGCCCACGGCGTGCGCCCCACCGAGCCCGCCCGCGAAGCCCTCCAGGACCTTCACGGCCGCGGTCTGGCTGGGCTGGTCCGGGTCCGGGAGGTACGTGCTGAAGCGCACCGAGTCGAAGCGCGGCGGCGGCACCATCTCGGCGACCAGCCGGTCCGCGGGGACGTACGGCTCACGGGCGCACAGGGACAGCGGGGCCGCGTCGGCTATCTCGTCGACAGGGGCGGCAGGGGTGGAGGACGACACGGTTCCCCATGCTAATCCGCGTGCCAGACTGCGAGGCATGCGACGGCTGTTCCCTGTGACCGACCAGACACCCGCCACGCTCCCCGGCGACCGGGAGTGGAGCCTCGACGAGCTCGCCGAGGCCTACGCCTACCCCGAGCCCGCGCCCGAGCCCGTGCCCGGGGAGCCGCGGCCCTGGCTGCGGGCCAACATGGTCTCCACGCTCGACGGCGCCGCCCAGCACGACGGACGCTCCCAGCCCATCTCCACCGCGGCCGACATGCGGATCTTCGGCACGCTGCGAGGGCTCGCGGACGTGGTGGTCGTAGGAGCGGAGACGGTACGGCAGGAGGGGTACCGGCCGGCCCGCGCGCGGACGGAGTTCGCGGCGCGGCGGGAGGCGGCGGGGCAGGGGCCCGCGCCCGCGATCGCGGTGGTCACCGCCAGCCTGGACCTGGACCTCGCGCTGCCGCTGTTCACCTCGCCGCTCGTGCCGACCGTGCTGCTGACCGGTGCCGCGGCGGCGCCGGACCGGGTGGCCGCCGCGGAGAAGGCGGGCGCGCGGGTGGTGATCGCCGGGGACGGGACGGGCGTGGACCCCGCACGGGCCGTACGGGCCCTCGCCGAGCTGGGGCACACCCGGCTGCTCACCGAGGGCGGGCCCCGGATGCTGGGGCAGTTCGTCGCCGCCGGGGTGCTGGACGAGCTCTGTCTGACCGTCTCCCCGATGCTCACGGCGGGGGACGCGCAGCGGATCGCGGGCGGGCCCTCGATCCCGGTGCCGCAGCGGTTCGCACTGGTGTCCCTTCTGGAGGAGGGGGGTTTCCTGTTCGGCCGCTACACGCGGTCCTGAAATCGTTCAGTGGTACCGGTGGTCCCGAAAACGGCGGAATGAACCGTTCCGCTTGGCTTCCGGTGGGCACACTAAAACTCGCAGTCCCGTGAGATCACGGGGCAGGATGGTTTCCGCAGAAGGGGCGGCGCCCGGTGTTCACAAGCGTTCTGATGATCGAGAAGGCTCTTACCTCCGCCGACGTGGAGTTCGTCACCACCCTGCACGGGGAGGAAGCGGTCTCGTTCCACGTCCTGCTCCAGCCGCGCGGCGACCAGGCGGACCGCCTGCTGCGGGCCATCGACGACGTCGCCCTCGGGGAGCTGGACGAGGCGGCGCGGGAGCGGGAGACGCCGGAGGGGGACGAGGCGAAGGGGTTCGGGGAGAGGGCGCTGGAGGTGTCCTTGCAGGCGCTTGGTGCCGCTGGCAGTGAGGCGTCGGGGAGGTTGGTCGAGGATCATCCGTTGGATGCGCTGAGGGCTTTGGTGGAGGACGTGGGGGCGGACGAGGTGATCGTGCTGACCGATCCTCATTACGTGGAGGAGTTCTTCCATCGGGACTGGGCGTCCAGGGCGCGGCACAAGGTGGGGGTGCCGGTGCTGAAGTTGTTCTCGCACAGCAAGGTGTGAGGGGGGCGGTGTGTTGTCGGGTGCGGCGCCGTTGGGGCTGGTCGCGCCCACGCGGCGGAGCCGCACATTGATACAGCCCCGCGCCCCTAGGGGGGTGCAGTCCCGCTGACCCAATAGGCTGGGGCGGATTCACCGTCGTACGCACCCCTGGAGATCACGCATGGCAGCCGCCCTCCCCACCGCCATGGACCGACCGCACTTCATCGGCATCGGCGGCGCCGGTATGTCGGGGATCGCGAAGATTCTCGCCCAGCGCGGGGCGAAGGTGGCGGGAAGTGACGCCAAGGAGTCCGGGACCGCGGCGGCGCTGCGGGCGCTCGGGGCCACCGTGCACATCGGGCACGCGGCGGAGCATCTCGCCGACGACGCGAGCTGTGTCGTCGTGTCCTCGGCGATCCGGAAGGACAACCCGGAGCTGGCCCGCGCGGCCGAGCTGGGGATTCCGGTGGTGCACCGGTCCGACGCGCTCGCCGCGCTGATGGACGCGCTGCGGCCGATCGCGGTCGCCGGTACGCACGGCAAGACCACCACCACGTCCATGCTGGCGGTCTCGCTCTCCGAGCTGGGCCTGAAGCCGTCGTACGCCATCGGCGGCGACCTGGACGCCCCCGGCTCCAACGCGCTGCACGGCGAGGGTGAGATCTTCGTCGCGGAGGCGGATGAATCGGACCGCAGCTTCCACAAGTACGCCCCCGAGGTCGCGATCGTCCTCAACGTGGAGCTGGACCACCACGCCAACTACGCCTCGATGGACGAGATCTACGAGTCCTTCGAGACCTTCGCCGGGAAGATCGTGCCCGGCGGCACGCTGGTGATCTCCGCCGACCAGGCGGGCGCCCGGGAGCTGACCCGGCGGGTCGAGGGCGTGCGGGTCGTGACGTACGGAGAGGCCGAGGACGCCGACGTACGGGTGCTGTCGGTCGTACCGCAGGGGCTGAAGAGCCTGGTGACGGTGGTGCTGGACGGGGAGGAGCTCACCTTCACGGTCTCCGTGCCCGGGCGGCACTACGCGCTGAACGCCGTCGCCGCGCTGACCGCGGGGGCCGCCCTCGGTGTCCCCGCCGCCGAGCTCGCGCCCGCGATCGCCGCCTACACCGGCGTCAAGCGGCGCCTGCAGCTCAAGGGCGAGGCGGCCGGTGTCCAGGTGATCGACTCCTACGCCCACCACCCCACCGAGATGACCGCCGACCTGGAGGCGATGCGCGCGGCGGCCGGTGACGCCCGCATCCTCGTCGTCTTCCAGCCGCACCTGTTCTCCCGCACGCAGGAGCTCGGCACGGAGATGGGCCAGTCCCTCGCCCTGGCCGACGCCTCCGTCGTCCTCGACATCTACCCGGCCCGCGAGGACCCCGTCCCGGGTGTGACCAGCGCGCTGATCATCGACGCGGCCCGGGCGGCGGGCGCGGACGTGACGGCCGTGCACGACAAGGGCGAGGTGCCCGAGGTCGTCGCGGGAATGGCGAAGCCCGGTGATCTCGTTCTCACGATGGGCGCGGGCGATGTGACCGACCTGGGCCCGCGCATTCTGGACCGTCTTTCGAACTGAGGGGCTGAGAATCGTGTCGTACGACGTCGAGAAGCCGGACGAGCAGTGGCGGGCGGAGCTGACGCCGGCCGAGTACGCCGTGCTGCGCCAGGCCGCGACGGAGCCCGCCTTCACCGGTGAGTACACCGACACGAAGACCGAGGGCGTCTACTCCTGTCGGGCCTGCGGCGCCGAACTGTTCACCTCCGGGACCAAGTTCGACTCGCACTGCGGCTGGCCGTCGTTCTTCGACCCGAAGGACACCGACGCGGTCGAGCTGATCGAGGACCGCTCGCACGGGATGGTCCGCACCGAGGTGCGCTGCGCCCGCTGCGGCTCCCACCTCGGGCACGTGTTCGAGGGTGAGGGGTATCCGACGCCCACCGACCAGCGGTACTGCATCAACAGCATCTCGCTGCGGCTGGCGCCGGAGGACTGAGGTTTCTCCGGCGGTGACGCTCAGGGGAAGGGCGGCGGCTCGGACTCGGGGAACGTGATGCCGGAGATGCTGCCGCCCTGGATCACCGGGGCGTTGTAGTTCCCTCCGGTGATCACGTTTGCTGTGGTGGCCTTGCGGGCCTGTGTCTCCGCCGCCCGCAGCAGCCATTCCTCCAGATCCCGGCCGAAGTCGGGATCCAGCGCTGCCCTCACCGCGAGCGCGGTGCTCAGGGCGTGGGCCCGGGTGCCGTCGGCCGGATCCCGTGCAAGCGCGGTGAGTTCGTGTTCGCCCGTGGTCAACTCCGGTGCTGCGGGGGCTGGTTCCGGGTCCGTGCCAGGACCGGTCTCACCGCGCCGGAACGGGCGCCGGACCAGCGCTGCGAGCCCCTGCCACGCCTCCCGGCCGGCCTCTCAGAGGAGCTTGCGCTGGACCATCGCCGACAGGAGCAGGGTGCCCGGGAGCAGGGGGAGCCAGACCGTCAGGGTGCGATAGCCGATGACCGTGGCCGTGGCGAGGCTGAGCGGGGTGCCGTAGCCGGCCAGGGTGATGACCAGGGCCGCGTCGATCGGGCCGATACCGCCCGGCGCCGGGACCGCACCGGCCGCCGTGCTCGCGGCCAGGAACGCGAACAGCAACTGGGGCCAGGTGAGGGGGAGGTCCAGCGCCTTTCCCACCGAGGCCACCACGCTCGCCTGGATCAGGGGCGCGGCGGTCGCGCCCAGCCACAGGGGCAGGAAGCGGGACGGGCGCGTGTGCAGGTGGCGCACGTCCGTGAGCGCCGTACGGACGTACTCCAGGGCAGGGCGGCGCAGGGGGCGTACGAGCGAGAGCGCCGCCGCGCCCGCCGGGATCAGCAGGATGCCCGCCACGGCCGGCAGCAGGGTGCGGCCGTCGGGGAGAAGGCGAGCCGGTGGGATCGACGCGGGGGCGAGAAGCAGGAAGACCAGGACGACCGGGGGCTTCGCCACTGCTCTGACCAGGGAGTACAGGGCGATCGAGGCCGTGGCGCGGGGCAGCGGGATGCCCTGGCGCCGGAGGAAGCGGACGGTGACCGCGTGGGCGCCGATGCTGGCGGGCAGGACGTGGTTGGCGGCGCCCGCAGCGATCTGGGACGCCACCAGCAGGCCGGGCGGCAGCCGGTCCGGCACCGCACCCTGGCGGACGCACGCCGCGGCGACCGCGCCCAGATAGGTGAACAGCAGACCCGTCAGCAGCCACCACGGGTCCGCCGTGGTCAGTCTGGTGAAGCCGTCACGGACCGCCGACAGGTCCAGCGCCGCCCACAGGACGAGGAACAGCAGCGGCAGCAGGCTGAGGGCACGGCGGCCGTTGGCAGGGGTCAGGAGACGGCGGCTCGAGACCGCTGTCGGTGTCGGTGTCGGTGTCGGGGGAGGGGACGGGGCGACAGGGGTGTCGAGCGGCAGCAGGGTCACGGCGCACGTCGTCCTTCCGCGGCGCCTCGGCGGGCGCCGTACAGGCCCTGGGTGGGGAGGGGAACGGGGGAGAAGTTTCCCCTCCGGTGTGACGGCACGGTGTCCGGGAGCCGACGAGGTGCGGGCGGAGGGGCGACCGGGGTGCGGTGCGGCTGTGAGAGTTCTGCCCTGGCCGGCCACGGCTCATCCCGCGTGGTGGCGGTTCGCCGGGCCGCGGTCGGCCGCTCGAAGTGCCCCGGTCGGCGCGCCGGGCTGTGGCTCTCCACCGACCTTTCTTGTCGGGCACGGGAAGCCGAATCGCCGCCAGGGTGTTCCCTGCGTCTGTGGAGATACGGCGGTGAGGGGACCTCATGCCGTCGGGGAAGACCGCTCAGCCAAGTCCCAGCGGCAGGGTCAGCAGGAAGGCCGTCGTGTCCGGGTCCTCGGCCAGTTCCAGCGTGCCGCCGTGCGCCCGTGCCAGGGAGCGGGCCACCGACAGGCCGAGGCCGCTGCCGCCGCGGTCGCGGCTGCGGGCCTTGTCGACGCGGTAGAAGCGGTCGAAGACGCGGTCGCGGTCGCCGGGCGGGATGCCGGGGCCCCGGTCGGCGACCCGGACGCGGGCCGTGCCGGGCGAGGCCGAGACCTCGACGCTCACCGGGGTGCCGGGCGGGGTGTGCACGGCCGCGTTGGTGAGGAGGTTGTCCAGGACCTGGCGGATGCGGTGCGGGTCCATGCGCAGGGGGAGGGCGGCGGGGCCCGGGGCGAGCGTCAGGGGGTGGCCGGGGTGGCTCGCGCGGAACGCGTCCGCCGCCTGCTCCACCAGCTCCACCAGGTCGGCGTTCTCCATCCTGAGCGGGGTCTCCACCTCCGCCGCGTCCAGCCGGGCCAGCAGCAGGAGGTCGTCGAGGAGGACACCCATACGGGCGGCCTCGGCGCGCAGCCGGGCCAGATGCCTGTCGCGCTCCTCGGGGGCGTTGGCGGCCGCGTACTGGAAGAGATCGGCGTAGCCGCGTACCGACATCAGCGGGGTGCGCAGTTCGTGCGAGGCGTCCGCGACGAACCGGCGCAGCCGCTGCTCGGCCTGCGCGCGCACGGCGAGGGAGTCGTCGATGTGCTCCAGCATCGTGTTGAACGCGGTGCGCAGCTCCTCCACCTCCGGGCCGCCGCCGGGGCGGTCCGCGCGCAGGGGCAGCCGGGAGGCCGACTCGGTCAGATCGTGCGAGGCGATGCCGTGCGCGGTGTGCGCCATGTCGCTCAGCGGCTGCAGACCGCGCCGCAGCATGGCCCGCCCGAACACCACCAGGGCCGCCAGCGCCAGCACGAACGTGACGACCTGGATCGTGATCAGGTGCTGCACGGTGTTGTCGATGTCGTCCATGGGCGCGCCGCTGACCAGGACCACCCCCGGCTCCACCTCGCAGGCGCGCAGCCGGTACATGCCCTCGCCCCTGAGATGACCGGTGCGCACCATCTCGTGGTCGGCGACGGTCTGCGCCTGGGCCAGCGCCGTGAGGTCGTCGATGTCCTCGGGCACGTCGTCGGGGTCCTCGGGCTCGCGCAGCACGGGCGTGCCGTCCCGTACGTCGTACACGGCGTAGTACCAGCGGTAGTACTTCTTGCCGGCCAGGGTGCCGTAGTCGAGGAGGCTCTTGGACTGGGCGACCTGGGCGAGCGAGAGCTGCTCGTTGAGCTGGGCCGACAGATAGTCCCGCATGTAGGTCGTCAGGGCCGTGCCGACGACCGCGAACACCACGAGGGCGAGCGCGCCGAGGCCCAGCGCCAGCCGGGTGCCGAGCCGCATCCCGCGGTACGTCCGCCGCAGCCGGCGGAGCACGCGGATCACTCGGCCGCCTGCCGGATGGAGTACCCGAAGCCCCGCACCGTCTGGATCAGCGGATCGTCGCCGGTCGCGTCCAGCTTGCGGCGCAGCCGGCTCACCACCAGCTCCACCACGTTGGACCGGCCGCCGAAGCCGTACTCCCACACATGGTCGAGGATCTGCGCCTTGGTGAGCACGGTCGGCGACTTGCGCATGAGATAGCGCAGTACCTCGTACTCGGTGGGGGTGAGCGTCAGCAGCTTCCCGGCCCGGCGGACCTCGCGGGTGTCCTCGTCCATCGTGAGGTCCGCGACGCGCAGCACCGAGCGCTGGAAGCCGGGGCCCGCGCTGCGCCGCAGCACGGTCCGCAGCCGGGCCATCAGCTCCTCCACCGCGAACGGCTTCACGAGGTAGTCGTCCCCGCCCCGGGTCAGCCCCGCGACCCGGTCCGCGACCCCGTCCCGGGCCGTGAGGAACACCACCGGCACCATGGTCCCCGACTGCCGCAGCCGGTCGAGGACGCCGAAGCCGTCGATGTCGGGCAGCATCAGATCGAGCACCACGATGTCCGGATGGAACTCGGCGGCGCGGCGCAGCGCCTCCTCGCCGGAGTTCGCGGTGACCGCGGTCCAGCCCTCGTAGCGGGCGACCGTCGCCACGAGATCGGCGATCGGCGGGTCGTCGTCCACGACGAGGAGTCGTACTTTTTCCACCCGCTCATAGTGCGCCACGCGCCTCCCGGTGCCAGACCCGCGTCCCTCACCCACGTGGGATCGATAAACTCTTGAAAGTTGTACGACAGTAAACCGACAGCAAAGCACGGGGAAGCTCAGTGTTCTGAGGACCCGATCAAGGAGTTTCCGTCCGTGACGACCGTCCAGTCGCCTCCCGTTCCCCCCACGGCGATACGTCCCAAAGTAGTGGCCCGCACCGGCCTGTACGCCGTGCTGGCCGCGAACGCGGCCGTCGTGACCCTCTTCGCCGTCCAGGCCGGCTTCGCCTCCAACGCGCTCGTCGTGATCGGCCGGTTCGCCGGTCTGTACGGCGCGCTGCTGATGGCGTTCCAGCTGCTCCTGGTGGCCCGGCTGCCCTGGCTCGACCGCCGTATCGGCATGGACCGGCTGACCAACTGGCACCGCTGGACCGGCTTCGGCCTGCTGTGGACGCTGGTCGGGCACATGGTGTTCATCACCCTCGGCTACGCTGATTCTTCGGCGGACTCCTCCCTGGACCCGGTCAGCCAGCTCGTCGACCTCGCCGAGACCGTCGAGGGCGTGCTCCGCGCCACGGTCGCCATGGCGCTGATCCTGGTCGTCGGCGGCGTCTCCGCCCGCTGGGCCCGCCGCCGCCTCGCCTACGAGACCTGGCACTTCGTCCACCTGTACACGTACGTCGCCGTGGTGCTGGCCTTCACCCACCAGGTGGCGGTCGGTACGACGTTCACCGCGTCCTCCGCCGCCACCGCGTACTGGTACGGCGTGTGGACCGTCGCCCTCGGCTCCGTCGTCCTGGGCCGGGCGGTCCTGCCGCTGTGGCGCAACTGGCGGCACCAGCTGCGCGTCGAGAAGGTCGTCCCCGAGTCGGACAACGTCGTGTCCGTCTACATCACCGGCCGCGACCTGGACAGGCTGCCCGCCCGCGCCGGCCAGTTCTTCCTGTGGCGGTTCCTGACGAAGGACCGCTGGTGGCAGGCGAACCCCTTCTCCCTCTCCGCCGCCCCCGACGGCACCCGGCTGCGGCTGACCGCCAAGGCCGCCGGTGACGGCTCCGCGGGCCTGCGCCACATCAAACCCGGCACCCGCGTCTTCGCCGAGGGCCCCTACGGCGCCTTCACCGCGATGCACCGCACCCGTGCCGAGTCCCTCCTCATCGCCGGCGGCGTCGGCGTCACCCCCATCCGGGCGCTGCTGGAGGAGATCGACGGCCACGCGGTCGTCGTCTACCGCGTCGGCGGCGAACGCGACGCCGTCCTCTACGACGAACTGCGCGAGCTCGCCGCCGCCAAGGGCGCGGAGCTGCACCTGGTCACCGGGCCGCCGGTGCCGGACCGGCTGGCGCCGCGCGAACTGGCGGCCCTCGTCCCGGACATCACCGAGCGGGACGTCTTCCTGTGCGGGCCGCCACCGATGATGAACGCGGTGCTCGGCACCCTGCGCGAGCTCGACGTGCCCAAGCAGCAGATCCACTTCGAGCGTTTCAGCCTGGCGGGATGAGAGAGACGACGTGAAGCGAGCAATCCCCGTTCTTGTCCTGTCCGTGGCCGGCCTGATCCCCGTCTGGCGCTACGAACCGTCCACCGGCACCTCCACGGCCTCGTCCGCCGCCGAGGCGACCCCCTCCACCTCCTCCTCGGGCACCACCTTCACCGGGACGACCGTGACCACCGAGAAGGGCGACGTCCAGGTCCAGGTGACCTACGACGGCGACACGATCACGGCCGTCAAGATGCTCAAGCAGCCGAACCATCCGCAGACCACCGCGGCCGTGCCGAAGCTGATCTCGGAGACCTTGGAGGCGCAGAGCGCGGACATCGACACCGTGTCCGGCGCGACCCTCACGAGCGACGCCTACAAGGAGTCCCTGCAGGCCGCCATCGACCAGGAGGCGTCCGCCGCCTCGGCGTCCCCGTCGGCGTCGGCGACCTCCGCCTCGCAGGTGGTCGCGGGTCCCACCGTGACCACCGAGAAGGGTGACGTCCAGGTCCAGGTGACCTTCGAGGGTGACACGATCACGGCTGTGAAGATGCTGAAGCAGCCGAACCATCCGCAGACCACCGCGGCCGTGCCGAAGCTGATCTCGGAGACGCTGGAGGCGCAGAGCGCGGACATCGACACCGTCTCCGGTGCCACCATCACGAGCGACGGCTACAAGGAGTCCCTCCAGGCCGCGATCGACGCGAAGGGCGCCTGACCATGCACAGGGTCGAGCACGTCATGGGCTTCCCGGTCTCGCTGCGCGTCGACGACGAACGGGTCCCGGAGGGGATCGCCGACGCCGTCTTCGCCTGGCTGCGGGAGGTCGACGAGCGGTTCAGCCCCTTCAAGGAGGACAGCGAGGTGTCCCGGCTGGACCGGGGCGAGCTGTCCCCCGACGAGGTGAGCGCCGATCTCGCCGAGGTGCTCGGCCTGTGCGAGGAGTACCGGGTCGCCACCGGCGGCGCCTTCGACGTACGGCTGCCCGGCCGGGGCCTCGACCCCTGCGCGGTGGTCAAGGGCTGGTCGGTGCAGCGGGCGGCGGAGCTGCTGACCGGTGCCGGGCTCACCCGGTTCTGCCTCAACGCCGGTGGTGACGTGGTCGTCTCGGGCGGGCCCTGGCGGGTCGGCGTACGGCATCCTCAACTCGCCGACAAGGTCTGCGCGGTGCTGGAGCTGACGGACGCGGCGGTCGCCACCTCCGCCCGCTACGAGCGCGGCGACCACATCCTCGACGGCCGCACCGGTCTGCCCGCCACCGGCCTCGACAGCCTCACCGTCGTCGCCCCGACCCTCACCCTCGCGGACGCCGTCGCCACGGCCGCGTTCGCGCTGGGCGCGCAGGGCGTTCAGTGGGCGGCCGGTCGGGCGGGCTGCGAGGTGTTCGCGGTGGTCCCCGGGGGCGGCGTGCTGCGCACCCCGGGCTTCCCGACCGCGGGGGAGCGGGCCGTCGCGTAGGGCTTCTGCCGTCGGAAGCTCTCGACTTCCTCAAGTCGTGCTTGGAGTGCGGTCCGTGCGGGGCATCCCCCTGCCACACAGATCCGTGGCAACGGGAAACGGGGGCAGGAGAGATGGAATTCCTGGTGATCGTGGGGTTCGGGCTCGTCGTGATGTTCGTGGTCGGGGCCCTGCGCGGGACCGGCTCGTCGCGGCGTCGGGGTCGGCGCCGGGGCGGCTGGGGTGACGGCGGCGGGGGCGGCTGCGGTGGCGGTTCGTCCTGCGGGGGTGGCTCCTCCTGCGGAGGCGGGGGCGGCTGTGGGGGTGGCGGCGGAGGCGACTGATCCCCCGCGCCCCGGCACATGCCGACGGGCGGGCCACCGGAAGGAGTCCGGTGGCCCGCCCGTTTTCGGGGGAGGGGGTCAGCTGACGTCGGAGGCGTCCAGGCGGTACAGACCGCTGTAGTCGGAGACCGCCGTGCCGTTCTTCTTCACCCAGGTCGAGATCTCGGAGTTCGAGGAGCCCTGGCCGCTGTCGCTGATGACGATGTAGTGCAGCTTGCCGGACTTCACCAGGGACTTGAGCTTGGCGAGGGTCATCGCGTTGTCGCTGCCGGACCAGCCGCCCATCGAGATGACCGGCTCACCGGACTCCAGGATGATCGAGGAGGCCGTCTGGTCGGTGGCGACCGCGACCAGCCAGGTGGCGCCGTCCTGGTTCTTCTTGAGGTAGCTGATCATCGCCGAGCTGACCTGCGTGCCGCCGCCCATGCCGCCCCCGCCGCCGGTGCCGGTGCCGTCCGTACCGGACTCGGTACCGGATTCCGTGCCGGACTCGCTGGACGAGGAGCCGCTTCCGGAGGGGGCACTGCCGGACGGGGGCTGGCCCATCGACTGACCGCTGGAGCCGCTGGAACCGCTTGTCGAGCTGCTCGAACCGCCCGGACCGCCGTTGCCGCTCGGCCGCTGGCCGCCGCCCATGCCGCCACCGGTGCTGGGACCGGCCGTCGGGTTGGTGCCGTTGGTGCTGGAGGTCGCCGCCGAGACCGAGTAGGCCGCCGGACCGGCGAGCAGGGCCACGACCGCCGCGAGAGCCGCGACGCCCATCAGCCGGTGCCGCTTGGTGAAGCGGCCGGCCAGCAGACCGAGGACGGACAGCGTGCCCAGGGCGGCCACCACGATCTCCGCGACCGTGTACAGGGTGCCGGAGCCGGAGACCCGCTGGAGCAGGACGACCGCCCAGACCGTGCTCGCCGCGACGGCGGCCGGAAGCACCCAGGCCCACTTGACTGCCGCACCCTCACGGAAGGCCTTGTAGAGCATGACCCCGCCCGCACCGGCCAGGGCCGCGATACCGGGGGCCATGGCGGTGACGTAGTACGGGTGGAAGGTGCCCTCGGCGAGGGCGAAGGTCAGGTAGTGGAGGACGAACCAGCCGCCCCACAGGAGCAGCGCCGCACGCCTGGCGTCGGTGCGGGGCGCCCGGCCGCGCAGGGCCAGACCGGCCACGAGGGCGATCGCCGCGAAGGGGATCAGCCAGGAGATCTGGCCGCCCATGATCTCGTTGAACATCCGGTACAGGCCGGCCTCGCCGCCGAAGCCGGCGCCGTTGCCCTGCGAGCCCACCGAGGAGCTCGCGCCGAAGATCCGGCCGAAGCCGTTGTAGCCGATGACCAGGTCCCAGACCGTGTTGTCGGTGGAGCCGCCGATGTAGGGGCGGGAGGAGGCCGGGATCAGGTCGACGACGACCATCCACCAGGCGCTGGAGACGACGAGGGCGACCGTGCCGACGGCGAGGTTGCGGATCCGCCGGCCGAGGGTGGTGTTCGCGGCCCACAGGTAGACGAGGAAGAACGCGGGCAGGACGACGTACGCCTGCATCATCTTGGTGTTGAACGCGAAGCCGATCGCGACGCCCGACCACACCAGCGGCATCAGCCGGCCGGTGCGGACGGCCTTCAGCAGGGCCGCCGCGCCCAGCAGCATCAGCAGGACGAGGATCGGGTCGGGGTTGGTGTCCCGGGTGATGGCGACCGTGATGGGGGTGAGGGCGAGGGCCAGGGCGGCGATCGTGGCCGCGACCGGGCCGAAGTCCCGCTTGACCAAGCGGTGCAGCAGGGCCACCGAGCCGACGCCGACCGCCACCATCGGCAGCATCAACTGCCAGGTGCCGTACCCGAACACGCGGGCCGACAGGCCCATCACCCACAGGGCGAACGGCGGTTTGTCGACGGTGATGAAACTGCCGGCGTCCAGGGCGCCGAAGAAGAACGCCTTCCAGCTCTTGGTGCCGGAGTAGACGGCCGCGTTGTAGAAGGTGTTGCCGGTGATGGAGGACAGGTTCCAGGCGTACAGGGCCGTCGCGAGGACGAGGATCGCCCACAGGGCGGGGCGGGCCCAGCGCGGGTCGTCGGGGGCGCCGGTGAACAGACGGCGGGCGCGGGCGGCGAGGCCGGAGCCGGCGCCGTCGGCGGGTGGGGCGGCCCGGTGGCGGCGGCCGTCCTCCCGGACGGGGGCGGGCGGCGGGGCGAGGGTCGTCATGACGCGTACTCCAGGTGGGCGTTCGCCCCGGCGGGCCGGGCGGTGGGGACGGAGGGTGCGGAAGGTGCGGAGGGGGTGGAGGTGGCGGAGGTGGTGCGCGCGGCGGGCACCTGCGGGACGCTCGTGCGGCGTGGGACGGCGGGGATCCGGGTGCGGCCGGTGAGGGTGGAGCGGAGCATGCGGCCCATGCCCTTGAGGTCGTCGACGGCCGTGCGGACGATGTCGACCCGGCTGTCGGGGTCGTCGGTCCAGTCGACCGGGACCTCGTGGATGCGCAGCCCGTTGCGTTGGGCCAGGACCAGCAGTTCGGTGTCGAAGAACCAGGCGGTGTCCTCGATGTGCGGGGCCAGCGCCCGGAAGACGTCGGAGCGTACGGCCTTGAAGCCGCACTGCGCGTCCGAGAAGCGGGCGCCGAGACCGGCCTTGAGCAGGGTGTTGTAGGAGCGGGAGACGAACTCCCGCCTGGCGCCCCGGACCACGGCCGACTGCCGGTGCAGCCGGCTGCCGATCGCGAGGTCGCTGTGGCCGGACAGGAGCGGGGCGACCAGGGGCAGGAAGGCCTCGAGGCCCGTGGACAGATCCACGTCCATGTAGGCGACGACGTCGGCCGTGGACCGGGACCACACGTGCTTCAGGGCGCGGCCCCGGCCCTTCTCCTCCAGCCGCCGGGCGTGGACGTGGGGCAGACGCAGGGTCAGGTCGGTCGCCACGCTCCAGGTGGCGTCCGTGCTGGCGTTGTCCGCGATCGTGATGCGGAACGGGAACGGGAAGGACTCTTCGAGGTGTGCGTGGAGACGGCCGATGCTGTCGGCGAGGACGTGTGCCTCGTTGTACACCGGCACCACGATCTCGACCGACCGGCGCCGGACGCCTCCCGCGTTCGTTGCGTTCATGACCTTGACGATGGACGCCGTCTCTGGGGGATCCCTGAGCCGCTTCTGAGGGGAGGGTGAGAATCAGGGGACTCACAGGTTGCGCACAGAGGAGGAGCCCCGGATGCGCGAGATGGCTGTCCGGCGGCCTGTTTGAAGCGCGCCATACACCGGCCGAACTTCTGAAACACAACCGGTCTAGACTCTCCCCGCAACGGTCCGAACTCGTGTGGTCGAGAGCGGGCGGGAACGGCCAGACCCGAAGGGTGTTCGGCGTTTTGATACGGATAGATTCAGTCACCAAGCGGTACCCGGACGGCACGGTGGCGGTCGACGGGCTCTCCCTGGAGATACCGGACCGCGCGATCACCGTCCTCGTCGGCCCCTCCGGATGCGGCAAGACGACGACCCTGCGGATGATCAACCGCATGGTCGAGCCCAGCGAGGGAACCATCTGGATCGACGGCCAGGACAGCCGGCAGCAGCCCGTCAACACCCTGCGCCGATCCATGGGTTACGTCATCCAGAACGCCGGCCTCTTCCAGCACCGTACGATCGTCGACAACATCGCCACCGTGCCCCGGCTGCTCGGCTGGAGCAAGGACCGGGCGCGGGCGCGGGCCCGGGAGCTGATGGAGCGCGTCGGGCTCGACGCGTCCCTCGCCAGGCGGTACCCCTACCAGCTCTCCGGCGGCCAGCAGCAGCGCGTCGGTGTGGCACGGGCGCTTGCCGCCGATCCGCCGGTGCTGCTGATGGACGAGCCGTTCTCCGCCGTCGACCCCGTCGTCCGCAAGGGACTCCAGGACGAACTCCTGCGGATCCAGGACGAGTTGGGCAAGACCATCGTCTTCGTCACCCATGACATCGACGAGGCCGTCAAGCTCGGCACCATGGTCGCCGTCCTGCGCACCGGAGGCCGGCTCGCCCAGTACGCGCCGCCCGCCGAACTGCTGTCGAACCCGGCCGACGCCTTCGTCGAGGACTTCCTCGGCGCCGACCGCGGCATCCGCCGACTGTCCTTCTTCTCCGCGGCGGGACTCGATCTCCTCACCGCGCCGATCGTCGCCGTCGACGCCACCGCCGAGCAGCTCGCTCGCGCCGCCAAGGGCGCCCCGTACCTCCTCGTCACCGGCATCGACGGCAAGCCGCTCGGCTGGAGCGAGCCGGGCGCGCTGACCGCGGGGAGTATCGACACCGGTCAACTCCTGTCGTACGGACGGCCGTTCGTCGCCGGGGAGGACTCGCTGCGCTCCGCCCTCGACTGCGCCGTGCTCTCGCCCACCGGCTGGGCGGTCGCCGTGGACGACGAGGGCCGCGCCACCGGTGTCGTCTCCCAGACCGCCATCGCCGAGGCGATCCGCGGCGCGCACGAGGCCGGAACGGGAGCGGGCGACACCACCGCCACCACCGGCGCGGGCGCGGGCGACACGACCGGCGCGGGTGAGTCGAAGGCCCTGCGATGAACCGCTTCTTCGACATCCCCAGCGACCTCCAGCACGACTGGATCGGCCTCGTCGGGCTCCATCTGCGCGAGGCCCTGCTGCCCGTCCTCGGCGGCCTGCTGCTGGCCCTTCCGCTCGCCCAACTCTGCGTGCGGCTACGGTGGTTGTACCCGCCCGTGCTGTGGGTGACGACCGTGCTCTACGCCATCCCGTCGCTCGCCTTCTTCGTCGTCCTCATCGACTACACCGGCCAGACCGAACTCACGGTGATGATCCCGCTCACCGTCTACACCCTGGTCGTACTGGTCCCGGCGATCGTCGACGGCGTCCGCTCGGTGCCGCAGGAGACGCTCGCCGCCGCGACCGCGATGGGCTTCGGCCCCGTACGCCGGTACATCCAGGTCCAGTTGCCGATCGCGACGCCCGCGATCATCGCCGGGCTGCGGGTGGCGACGGTGTCGAGCATCTCACTTGTCAGCGTCGGCATGCTGATCGGCAACCAGGGCGCGCTCGGCAACCTGCTGCACGACGCCCAGATCTACAACCGCCCCGAACTCGCCTGGAACTCCGTGCTCACCACGGCGGCCCTCGCCGTCCTGGTGGACGCCCTGCTGGTCGGCGTACGGGTCCTGCTCACGCCCTGGATGCCGAGCGGCTCGGGCGCCACCCGCACCCGGAAGGAGGCCGCGGCCCGGTGAACGTCCTGAACTTCATCAGCTCCTTCTTCACCGACAGCGCCCACTGGTCGGGCTACGACGGCATCCCCACCCGGCTGCTGGAGCACCTGCAGTACTCCCTGGAGGCGCTCGGCCTCGCCGCCCTGATCGGACTGCCGATCGGCCTGGTCACCGGGCACTACGGCAAGGGCGGCAACACCCTCACCCTGATCGCCACCGCCGCGCGGGCCCTGCCCACCTTCGGTCTGCTGGTGCTCATCGTCATCATCGCCGGCTTCGGCATGCTGCCCGTGATGATCCCGCTGGTCGTCCTCGCCGTCCCGCCGATCCTCGTCACCACCTACGAGGCGGTGCGCTCCGTCGACCGCTCCCCGGTGGACGCGGCCCGCGGCATCGGCATGGCGGAGTCACGGATCCTGCTCCAGGTGGAGCTCCCGGTCGCGCTCCCGCTGATCCTCAGCGGGCTGCGTTCGGCGGCCATCCAGATCGTCTCCACGGCCACCATCGCCGCGTACGTCGGCCTCGGCGGCCTGGGCCGCTACATCGTGGACGGCCTCTACCAGCACGACTACGAGAAGGTGGTGGGCGGCGCAACTCTGGTGGCCGGCCTGGCGTTGGCCACCCTGGGTCTTTTCTGGGCGGTATCCCGGGTCGCGGTGTCACCAGGAGTGCAGCAGCGTACCTAAGGGGCGCGGGGAACTGCGCGACCAGCCACAACGGGCCCGCAGTTCCCCACAACCGCAGGTACGTACGTACGTACGTACCTACCCGCCGCTCCGGGCGAGCGCCTGCTCCAGCACCACCAGCAACGCGTCCCGCACGGACCCCCGCTCCCGCGCGTCGAACACGAGCACCGGGACCCCCTCGGAGACGTCGAGGGCCCAGCGGACCTCGTCGAGCGAGTGCTCGACCTTGCCGTCGAAGGCGTTCACGGCCACCGCGAACGGGATCTGCTTGTGCTCGAAGTAGTCCACGGCGGCATAGCAGTCGTCGAGCCGGCGGGTGTCGACGATGACCAGACCGCCGACCGCGCCCTCCACGATGTCGTCCCACATGAAGCCGAAGCGCTCCTGCCCGGGCGTGCCGAACAGATACAGCTTCAGCGTCGGGTCGATGGTGATGCAGCCGAAGTCCATCGCCACGGTGGTCGTGGTCTTGCGCGGGGTGTGGCTGAGGTCGTCCACCCCCGCCGCGACCTCGGTGATGGCCGCCTCGGTGGTCAGCGGCTCGATCTCGGAGATGGAGCCGACGGCGGTGGTCTTGCCCACGCCGAAGCCGCCCGCGATCACCAGCTTCACCGGGAGCGGCGGCCGTACGGCGGCCTGGCCGGCGGCCGTACGGGCGAGCGGTTCAGTCGGAGTCACGGAGTACCCCCCGGGAGTCGGGGATGGCCCGCAGGCCATCGATAACCCTGCGCAGGACGGATGCGTCGTGGGTGACGCCGGAGTCGGGCACGTGCACCGACAGCTGCCCCGCCGACCGCAGGTCCTCGGCGAGGACACGCACCACGTTCAGGTGCAGCCGCAGCCGTGCCGCGATCTCCGCGATGGACTGCGGCACGCGGCAGGCGGCGACGATGTCGTGCTGTTCGAAGGAGAGCCGGTCGAGCGCGTCGATGCCGTCGGTGGTCGCCACCAGCTGGGTCTCCACGGGCATCGGGCGGCCGGACGAGGCCTCGCCCGCGCCCGCGACCCGGCCCGCGGTGACCAGGAAGGGCCGTACGGCGGGCGCGGGGCCGACCGGGCCGCGCGGGACTGAGGGGTCCTCGCCGGCGCCGTGCGGGCTCTGGCCGTCCGCCATCGGTGTTCGCTTCCCTCTGCCGGTGGCCCGCGGTCAGCGGGTCCTGGTGGCGCCGACGCTGTTCTTCAGCTCCAGGACGAGCTGCGGGCTCAGCGCGGCACCGGCGCGGTTGGCGAACACGGTCATCTCGTAGGCGATGTTGCCCAGCTTGGCCTCCTTGTCGGTGACCACGCCGAGGACGGCGCCGCTGCCGATCGCGGAGACCAGGACGTGACCGCCCTCCAGATCGATGATGACCTTGTTCAGGCCGCCCAGGCCGTAGTTGCCGGAGGCGCCCGCCGCCAGGCTGGTGATGCCGGAGACGATCGCCGCGAGACGCTCGGAGTCGGCGTGCTCGCGCAGCTCCGACACCGCGATCAGCAGCCCGTCCGAGGACACCGCGATGGCGTCCACGACACCCGCGGTCTCGGTGGCGAAACGGTTGAGCAGCCAGGTGAAGTCGGCTGCGGCAGCCCGCAGATCGGTCGGAGTGGTGTCTCCGGTGGGAGTTCCACCTGTCGACGTGCTCACTGCTCGGCTCCTTCCGGAAGGTGGTTCTGGTGGTGCGCGGGGTTCCGGTGGTCGTCCGGGACCAGTCGGTCGTGCGGGCTGTGCGTGTCGTCGGGGAGCGTGAACGAGCCCGTGTCGCGGTGGGCGCGTTCCACGGCCTCCTCGAACTCCTCCAGCGCGTTGCGCACGGCGTCCGCGTCGGCGGGCCGCGCCGCCTGCCGCGCCATCGCGGCGGAGGCGTCCACGGTGGTCCGCAGAGTGGCCCCCCGCACCCGCCGCCGCAGCGGCCGGGCCCCGTCGACGGCGGCCGGACGCTCGACGCCGGGCCCGGTGACGGCGGTGCCGTCGGGGGTACGGGCGTGGGTCACGGGGGGCGCCGTTTCGGCGCCCGGCGTGGGGGTGACGGCGGGCGCCGCGATTGCCGTAGGCCCGTCGGACGCTGACGTCGGCGTCGGGGTGGCCGTACGTCTGTCGGCCGACGCGGTGGACGGGGTCGTGTCGCGCCCGTCGGACGCCAGGATGCCGGTCGGTGAGGTGCCCGGCGCGGCGGTGTCGCGGGACGCGCCTGCGGTGTCCCCGGCCGCAAGGCCGTGTCCGGTGGACGTCGGGCTCCCGGTCGGCGAGGTGCCCGATGCGGCGGTGTCGCGAGACGTGCCCGGGGCGCCTTCGGCGGCAGGGCTGCGTCCGTCGGATGTCGGGATGCCGGTCGGTGCCGTGGCCGGCGCTGCGGTGTCGCGGGACGTGCCCTCGGCCGCAAGGCCGCGCCCGTCGGGCGTCGGGACGCCGGTCGGCGAGGTGGCCGACGCGGTGGTGTCGCGTGACGGGCCCTCGGCGCCCTCGGCCGCCGAGCCGCGTCCGGCCGACCTGCTGGTGCGGCGCGGGAGCGCGGGGGTTCGTGTGCCGGGCTCCTCGGGGGTACGGCTGTGAGTCGCCGAATCCGGGGAGGTCCCGTCGGTCGCCGAATCCGGGGAGGTCTCGTCGGTCGCCGTCGCCGGGGCGGGGTCGCGCTCGGCCCAGGAGGGCTGTTCGCGGCGCGGGACCCGGCGGGGGAGGGAGGCCGAGTCGTCGCCCGTGGGCGAGGTCGCGGCGGCGGTGGTGGGGCCGGTGGCGGGGGCCGACGGGGCCGGGAGGGGCTGAGCGGTAGCGGTAGTGGCAGCGGCAGTGGCGGTGGTGGCCGGCACGCCGATCCCGCTGAGCGTCAGCAGCAGCGTGGACGGGATGCGGACCTCGGCCGTCACACCGCCGCCCGGCGTACGGGACAGGGTGACGTCGACGTCCCAGCGGCGGGCCAGCGCACCGACCACGAACAGACCCAGCACCTTCGTCGGCACGAGGTCGAGCCGCTCACGGCGCACCAGCCGCGCGTTCTCCTCGGCGAGCCGCTCGGCGCTCATGCCGAGGCCGTGGTCGGACACGGCGATCGACGCGCCGTCCTGGTCGGAGCCGACCCGCACCTCGACCGGGCTGCCCTCCGGCGAGAACGACACGGCGTTCTCCAGGAGTTCGGCGATCATCAGCGTCAGGTCGCCGACGATGTCGGGCTCCACGACGGCCTCGCCGCGGGCGTACAACTGCACCCGCTGGTAGCCCTCGATCTGGCCGAGCGCCGCGCGCACCACGTTGGTCAGCTCGGTCGGACCGGAGTCGAGGACGGTCTCGCGGATACCGGCCAGCAGCATCAGGCTGTCGGCGTTGCGGCGCAGCCGGACCGCGATGTGGTCGATGGAGTAGAGCCGCTCCAGCAGCGCCGGGTCGGTCTCCCCGCGCTCCACCCAGTCGATCAGGGCGAGCTGGCGGGTGGTCAGGTTGGAGACACGGCGGCCGACGTTGCCGAACATCTCGGCGACGTTGCGCCGGCTGAGCACCTGGCGCTCCAGCAGCGCCGCCGCTGTCGTCTGCACGTTGTTGAAGGCCTCGGCCAGCTCACCGATCTCGTCGTCCGCCGTGACCGGCAGTTCGCGCAGCCGCGGGGAGCCGGTCTCCTCGGCGTCGTCGTCGGCGACCCGCGCGAGCTCGCGCCCGGCGACGTCGGCGACCTCCTGCGCGGCACCGGTCAGCGCCAGCACCGGGCGCACCACGGAGCGCCGTACGAGGATGGAGAACGCGATCCACAGGGCGAAGCAGACCAGCGCCAGGTTGAGCAGCAGACCGGCCCGCCACTGGGCGCTGACGGACGCGTCGTCGGCGCGGTCGGCGATCTGGTCGATCAGCGAGGTGGTGATCTTCAGCCGGGTCTCGGACTGCGCGCTGTACGCGGGGTAGGAGTCGATCGCCGCCCGGAACGCCCTGCGGATCTGCGCCTTGGAGCCGACCTGCAACGCGCTCGGGTCGACGGCGAGTTCGGCGAAGTGCTGGCTGATGGAGGCCTGCGAGGAGTTGTGCTCGATGCCGCCGAGCTCGTCGGCCTGCGCGTCCGAGGCGAACCGGCCGAAGCGAACGGCCTGGTAGGTGTACAGCTCGTAGGAGCCGACCGCGCCGGTGTACTCGATGAGCGCGTTGCTGTCGCCGGTACGGGCGGAGAACACGCCGGTCTCGTAGGCGCCGTGGGCGGCGTCGGCGCGCAGCAGCGAGTCGAGCAGGTTGCCGGTGAAGGTGCTGGCCAGGTTGGAGTCGCGGTCCAGGCCCAGCCCGTCGATGACGGCGTCCGAGGCGCCGGAGTACGCCGGGTCGATGTTGTCGGCGGGCAGATAGCCCTGCTCGATGGTGGTCCGCAGGCCCGCCAGACCCTCGATCTCGCGCAGTGCCTGCGCCTCGCTGTCCGGCAGCCGGTCGCCGAAGGCGTCGACCACCTTGCGGACCTGGGCGTCCACGGCGAGCTGGGCCTGCCGGTAGGCGTCGGTGGAGGGCGTGCCGCCGTCGAACGACGCCTGGTGGCGCACCGAGAGCAGGATCGCCTGCTGGTGCTCGTCCTGGAGTTCGGCGACGAGCCGGGCCACCTGGGTGCTGTCGCGCACCAGCTGGGCGGCGTCCTCGGCGCGGTTGGACTCCCGCACCAGTTCGGTGAAGAGGTAGGCCAGCATCAGGGCGATGACCCCGAGCGGGATGCCGACGAGCAGGTTCAGTTTGCGCTGGAAGGGCCACCGGTCGGCGAAGCCCCGCAGACCCCGGCGTACGGACGACGGTGCCGAAGTCGTTGACCGGGCGGGCGCGTCCACCTCTTTCGTGGACACCAGGCCTCCTTCGAAGGGGTCTTGCGGGCGTGCCGGGCCGTGTTGGCGCGCTGTGGCCGGTGCCGACTCCGGCGACGATATCGCTTCTCTGATCGATCGAGACGTCGCCCTACGTCAAGAATCCATTACGAAGAGCCCCTTAAACCTCCTGCAAACCTCCAGGAAGAGCCTTCAAACGCTACGCAACTGATCACGAATCGAAGCGAATCGGTAACGGGGCCGCGCTTGACTGATGAAGAAGCGGGTGGATTGGATCAGGCCAGGCTGCAGAGCCTGTGACACAGGCTCTCACCGCCCGTCAGTTCCTCATCGCCCCCCAGAGCTCGGAACGGAACCGTGACTTCCAACGCCCACAGCAGCAGGTCCAGGTCCCTCAGGAACACCGGCGCGGCGGCCGTCGCGCTCACCGCGGCGACGGCCCTGCTCGCAGGATGTGGCTCCTCCGACGACAAGTCCGACCCGCTCGCCGGAGACAAGGCGGAGGGCGGGACCGTCGTCGTCGGCTCGAACAACTTCGCCGAGAGCATCCTCATCGCCGACATCTACGGCGAGGCCCTGAAGGCCAAGGGCATCAAGGTGTCCTACAAGCCCAACATCGGCAGCCGCGAGACCACGTACGGCCTGCTCAAGAACGGTTCCATCACCGTTCTGCCGGAGTACAACGGCTCGCTGCTGGCCTACCTCGACGCGAAGGCCGAGCAGAAGTCCCTCGCGACCGTGAACGCCGCCGTCAAGGCCAAGCTCGACTCCAAGCTGACGCTGCTGGAGTCCTCCCCGGCCGAGGACAAGGACTCCGTCACGCTCAACAAGGCGACCGCCGACAAGTACAAGCTCACCTCCGAGTCCACCCTCGCCGACCTCAAGGACATCGCGCCCGACCTGGACCTCGGCGGCTCGCCCGAGTTCCAGACCCGGCAGCAGGGCATGGTGGGCCTGGAGTCGGTGTACGGCCTGAAGTTCAAGTCCTTCAAGGCGCTCGACGCCGGCGGTCCGCTGACCCAGGCCGCGCTGAAGAAGAACACCGTGCAGGCCGCGGACATCTTCACCACCGACCCGACCATCACCAAGGAAGGGTTCGTCGTCCTCCAGGACCCGGAGAACCTCTTCGGCTTCGCGAACGTGACGCCCCTCGTCTACAAGAGCGGGCTCTCGGACGAGGGCGTCGACGCGCTCAACGCCGTCTCCGCCAAGCTCGACACCAAGACCCTGCTGGACCTGGACTCCCAGGTGCAGCTGGAGAGCAAGGACCCGCTCGACGTCGCCAAGGCCTGGCTGAAGTCCGCGGGCCTCGACTGACGTTCCTTCCTTGGCAACGCCTTACGACCCCCCGCCGGTCCTCCTGACCGGCACCGGCCTCACCGTCGGCGAGCTGATCGCGCTCGCCGACGGTGAGGCCGTGCCCGCCGTCGCCCCCGAGGCCCGGGAACGGGCCGTGCGCTCCTGGCGGGCCGCGCAGCGTCTCGCCGCCGAGGGACGGCTGTACGGCCGTGGCACCGGCGTCGGCGCGCACCGCTCGGTGACCGTCGACGAGGGCGACGAGACGGCCCACGGCCTGCGGCTGCTGCGCAGTCACGCGGGCGGCGCCGGCGCGCTGCTGCCCGCCCGTCAGGTCCGGGCGATGCTCGCCGTCCGCGCCAACCAGCTCCTGGCCGGCGGCTCCGGTATCCAGCCCGCGTTCGTCGACGCCCTCACCGAGGCACTGCGCCTCGGCGTGCACCCCGCGGTCAACGAATACGGCGGCATCGGCACCGGCGACCTCACCGCCCTGGCCCAGACGGGCCTCACCCTGATCGGCGAACGCCCCTGGGTGAACGCCGACCCGCCCCGCCCCCCGGACGCCGGCACCGCGCACACCGCCCCGCCCGGCCCCCCGGACGGCGACCTCTTCGACTCGGCCGGCACGGCCTGGCGCGTCCCCGACCGCCCCGTCCCCGACGCCGGAATGGTCGGCTGGCCCAACACCTCCTGGCGAGACCCGGGCCCGGGCCCTGACCTGGACCCGGCCCCGGACACCGTGCGCACCGCGCCCGCCGAACCCGGCACCCTCCCCGCCCCCGTCACCCTGCAGCCCGGTGACGCGCTCGCCCTGCTCAGCAGCAACGCGCTCGCGCTCGGCCAGGCCGCGCTCGCTCAGCACGGGCTCGATGTGCTGCTGCGGGCCACGCACGCCGTGGCCGCGCTCTCGCTGGCGGCGGTGGGCGGGTCGGCGGAGGGGTACGCGGCCGCCGTGCACGCGCTGCGGCCGTACGAGGGGGCCGCAAGGGCCGCGAGGGAGGTGCGACGGCTGCTGGGGATCGGAGCGGACGGGGCGCCCGGTCGGCGGATCCAGGATCCGTTCGGGTTCCGGGCCTTCCCGCAGGTGCACGGCTGTGCCCTGGACGCCTCGGAACGGCTGCGCACGATCGTCGAGGTGGAGGTCAACTGCCCCTCCGAGAACCCCCTCGTCGCCGCCGACGGCACCACCGCCCACCATCACGGCGGCTTCTTCGCCGCGCCCCTGGGCCTCGCCCTGGACGCGGCCGACCTCGCCCTGCTGCAGACCGCGCAGCTCTCGGTGGCCCGGCTGGCCGCCCTCGGCGACCCGGACCTCACCGGTCTGCCCGGCTTCCTCGCCACCGGACCCGCGAGCAGCTCGGGCATGATGATCCTGGAGTACACCGCCAACTCCGCGCTCGCGGAGCTGCGTTCGTGCGCCGCGCCCGCCTCGGCCGGGCACGCCGTCCTCTCGCACGGTCTGGAGGAGGCCGCCAGCTTCGCGGGCCAGGCCGCCCGCCAGACCCTCCGGGCGGCGGAGGCGTACGGCACCGTCCTCGCCTGCGAACTCGTCACCGCCGTACGGGCGTTGCGCCTTCGACCGGTGCCGCCGCCTGTGCCCGCCTTCACGGTGGCGACGGCCGTCCTGCCCCTCGGCACGGACGACCGCCCCCTGACCCCGGACATCGCCGCCGCGGCCGAACTGCTGCCGCGGCTGGCGGAGTTGTGACTCAGTAACCCACGTAGAACGTCGCGTCCTGCTGGGCGGTCGACGTCGAGATCGGGTCGATGCGCAGGACGTAGTTCGAGTGCCGGATGTAGCGGGTGGGGTTGTTGTACGAGCGGAACGACGACCAGGTCGAGTCCGCGAGGCCCGCCGTACGGTAGAAGGTCGCGTCCCCGGCGAAGGTCGACGTGCCGTCGTTGACGTCCAGCTGCAGCTGGTAGTTGTAGTGCCGCAGGTAGCGGGTCGGGTAGTTGACCGACCGGAAGGAGACGCCCGAGCTGTCCGCGAGGCCCGGGACGATCGTCCACAGCGAGTCCTTGTACGGCTCGACCGGGTACTCGTCGATGCGGCCGACGTAGTTGGAGTGGCGGACGTAACGCGACGGGTAGTTGTAGGACTTGAGACGGTTCCAGGCGGGCGCTCCCCAGTAGGACAGCAGGTTGTCGTACTGGGTCGTGGTGATCGTCGAGACGCCGCAGTGCTTGGAGTTGACCGGCTGGGTGTACGTCTTCTGGTCCAGCGCGGTCCAGGTGCCCGCCGAGAGGTCGCTGGACTGCCAGGCGTAGAACACTCCGTTGGGGGTGTAAGTGTCGCCCCAGAGCCACCAGGTGCCGGACGACAGGGACTTCACCAGGGTCGGCGCCTCGGTGCCGCCGTGCGCGACGCCGGTGGAGAACTCCGTGAAGCTGCCCGGGTCGAGGGTGGTGGAGCGGGCGCCGACCAGGGTCTGGTTCTTCTTGAAGTAGAGGTAGTTGACCCCGTTCACGCCCACGGCCATGTCGCCGTCGATCACGTCGTAGCCCGGGTCGAAGAACACCTGCGGGGCCGAGGCCGTCACGAAGTCGCTGGTGTAGTTCACCATGATGACGTTGTGGCCGCTGCTGTTGACCGCGGAGTAGATGAGCGCGTACTGGCCCCGGCTCGCGTCCCAGAACGCCTCCGGCGCCCAGCTGTGGGTGTTCATGTCGTGCAGCTTCAGCCGGTGGTAGCCGGTGAAGGTGCGCAGGTCCGTGGAGTTCCACACGTGCACGTACTGGCTGACGTAGGTCCAGTCGGTGCCCTTGAGGTCGGTGGCGAGCACCACGAAGGTGCCGTCCTGCTTCTTCAGGATGAACGGGTCGCGCAGCCCCAGCGCGCCCTCGGTCGGCGTGACCACCGGGTTGTTCTGGTTCAGCGGCGTCCAGCGCAGCGCGTCCGTGCTGACGGCCAGATGGAGGCCGTAGTCGGTGCCGTCACCGAGGTTGGTCGATTCGGTGAAGTAGCACATCACGTACGCCGAGTCGGCCGCGTGGGCCGCCGGGGTGCCGAGCGTGAGGGCGAGGGGCACGGAGGCCGCCGCGCCGAGGAAGAGGCGGCGGGAGGGGTTGGGGGTCATGTGCTCTCCACGGGGATGCGGGTGCCTTGTCGAAATCTCGAACAAGGTTCGATGAGCCGATCAGAAGGTAGGGGTGTGAGCGGAGCGGGTCAATCACTGTGACAGGAAAAACTCCTGTGAACTCCTCGCCCCGGCACGGCTATCCTCGGCGGCGGTGAACAGAAGACGGCGCAAGAAGCTGAGCAACAGCCTTGTCGGGGCGGTCCTGTCCGGCGAGGGCGAGCGCGTCGACCGGCTGCTGCGGGCCGGCGCCGACCCCGCCGCCCCCGATGCCGACGGGACCACTCCCCTCTACACGGCCTGTGTCCAGGGCTCGGCCGCCGTCGCCCGCAGGCTCCTGGAGGCCGGCGCACCGCCCGACGCCGAGAGCGCGGGGCTTGGTGCCGAGGGAACTCCTCTGTGCGCGGCGGCCTGTTGGGGCCACACCGAGACGGTCCGGGTCCTGCTCGCCCATGGCGCCGACCCCGCCCTCCGCGAGGACCGCGGCACCGGCTGGACCCCCCTGCAATGGGCGGAGCGGGGCCCCTACCCGGAGACGGCCGACCTGCTGCGGGCCGCGATCGCCCGCCGGGAGGCTCTCAGCGGGCAGGAGGGCCCGACCCCAGGGTGACCTCGGCGATCACCCGGTCGATCAGGGCGATCAGCACCTCCCGGCACGACTCCCGCTCCCGCGCGTCGCACAGCAGCACCGGGACGCCCTCCGGCAGCGCCAGCGACTCCCTGATCTCGTCCGCCGGGTACGGGTGCTGTCCGTGGAAGCCGTTGACCGCCACCACGAAGGGGATCCGCCGGCGCTCGAAGAAGTCGATCGCCGCGAAACTCGACTCCGGCCGGCGCACATCGACCAGCACCACCGCCCCCAGGGCGCCGACGGCCAGGTCGTTCCACATGAACCAGAACCGCTGCTGCCCTGGGGTGCCGAACAGATACAGCACCAGGTCGTCGCCGATGCTGATCCGGCCGAAGTCGAGGGCCACGGTGGTGGAGCGCTTCTCCTCGATGCCCTTCAGATCGTCGATCTCCAGACCGGCGACGGTCAGCGGCTCCTCCGTGCGCAGCGGGGCGATCTCGCTGACCGCCCCGACCATGGTGGTCTTGCCGACGCCGAAGCCGCCGGCGATGAGGATCTTCACCGTGTCGGGCGCCGTGACCGCGCCTGCGGTGGGCTCAGAGCCGGCCAAGGCCGTCCCTCACTTTCTCCAGCAGGTCCAGGTCCGCGGCGCCGGAGACGGAACGGGGCGGCCGGGCCGTGATCAGGCCCGCCTCCAGCAGATCGCAGAGCATGATGACGACCACGCTCACCGGCAGGTCGAGATGGGCCGCGAGCTCCGCCACGGCCACCGGACGGGCGCTCAGCCGCAGGATCCGGGTGTGTTCCGGCTGCGGCCGCGCGGCCCGATCGGGCGGCGGATCCACCGCCGTCACCGTTGTGATGAGCGTGAAATCGGCTCGGCTGGGCCGGGTACGCCCACCGGTGAGGGTGAACGGCCTGACAAGTCGGCCCGCTTCGTCGCCTTGGCTCACCTCACCCGCCGTTGCCGCGGACGGCGGGGCCGATGCCGGTCCGCGGCGCCGCGCTCAGGTGCTCGCCGATCTTCTTCACCAGCATGTTCATCTGGTACGCGACCACACCGACGTCCGCGTGCGAGCCGGCCAGCACGACCAGATGGGCGCCGGGGCCCGCCGCGGTGAGGATCAGATAGCTGTTGGCCATCTCGATGAGCGCCTGGCGCACCGGACCGCCGCGGAAGTCCATGCTGACGCCCTTGCTCAGGCTCATCAGGCCCGAGGCGGTCGCCGCGAGCCGCTCGGCGTCCTCCCGCAGGAACCCGGTGGACTTGCTGACCACCAGCCCGTCCTCGGAGAGCACGACGGCCTGGTTCACATCGGCCACCCGGTCCACGAGGCCGGTGAGCAACTGGTCGAGCTGGGTGTTCGTGGCGGGGATGGAGTGTGTCATCGCGGTGTCCTTCATGAGCGGTCGGCGGGCGGGGTGGGGGTCTGGGGGGCGCCTGCGGCGGTGACCGCCGGCTCAGCCGGACCGGGCGGCGGTACGTCGGCGTCGTCGCGTGCCTGCAGCGTCCCGCGCTGGAAACCGGCGAGGGAAGAGGCCGCGCGCTCCGCGGTGAAGTCGTCGGTGAAACCGTCCTCCTCGCAGGGCGGCGCCTCCTCGCGCAACTCGGCGGCAAGACTGGTCTGCGGAACCCGACGCGGCAACGGACGCAGCCCGCCCGGCCGGGGGGAAGCGGAGACACGCGCCTGGGCGTCGGGCTCGGCGTCCGCCTCGGTGCCCGGCTTGGTGCCCACCGGGGGCGGTGAGGCGTCCGCCGGGGATGGTGTGGCGTCCGCCGGGGGCGGTGAGGTGTCTGCCAGGGATGGTGTGGCATCTGCTGGGGATGGTGTGGCGTCCGCCGGGGGCGGTG